>CAJTYF010000002.1 GCA_910583945.1 uncultured Bacilli bacterium | reverse complement strand
ACAACTTCGTAATGAAAGCAAAACTTCATAATGAAAAATTAAATCGTGTCAAATTTTCTAATGCAGAAAAGATTGCTACTCCTATAGAAAGGGTAAATCCCATTGCTAGTGATATAGTTGGCATAGTAAACATTAATCTAACATATGATTTTCTTTTTTCTTCCAATTCTTTTATTGTATTTTCTAAATCTTTTATTTCATCACAAAGCAAAAAATCATCTAAAGCATTATCTTTTTTATTTATAATTGTACTTACCTGATTAGTATTTATATTTTTATAAAATAAATTATCCATTTCTTTTTCCATTGTTGTCTAACTCCTTCTCGTCAAAAGATTATACATCAAAAATATTTTTAGTACAAGTTTTCATAATTAATTTATTTCACTTCTTTAATTTTTCAATTTTTTACTTTTCCTAGTATATTTTACCCTTCTAACATAATCTTCATTTTTTATATCCATGTCTTTAATTTCATCGTATTTAGGATAATCTAACAAGTCTTCAGTTTCTACAACTAAATCTAAAACCATTTTTTCAATTTTCTTTGGAATACAATAACAATATTTTTGATATAAGGCATCAAGTGTATGGTGAATTACAATAATGCCTTCATCTAGTACATAATCTCGTTCTTTTATTTTTTTCATAATAAACCTATCTTTCTCTTATAAATTAATAATTTGTTGAGTTTTTTGTATTTCTTCAATCTCTTCGCATATTTTTAAATAAATGTTCTTTATTTTTTGTTCACAATCTTTTATATTTTGATTGTAAATTCCAAGTTTTTTCTTTTGAAAAAAGAATGGTTTATCCATTTTTAATAATTGCAATTTTTCTTGATAAGATTTCACTTGGTTATCAAGTAATTTTAAATACAATTGTGATTCTCTAATGCTATCTCCTAAGTAAATATTGATAATTTTACTAATTAATTCATTTTCATTGTCTTTTTTTCTTCTACTCATATAAAATCCCTTTCCTATTTTTAGTGATACCACTTCATGTTATATTTTATAAAAAAAGACTAAACTTGAAGTGGTGGTGTTAGTTGAAAACTACAAACATCCGCAAAGTTGTCGGTGCTAATGTTAAGTACTATAGATTCTTAATAGGTTATACTCAAGAACAACTAGCAGAAAAGTGTAACTTAAGTCCAAGATATATAAGTGATATTGAGAACTATAATGGAAATATACCAATAGATACGCTAGAAAATATCGCCAAATATTTAAAAATCGAACCGTACCTTTTGATTAAAGAACAAAAACACCCGCATTTGCCGAAAAGAGTAAATATGAAATAACTCTTTTCTTTTTTTGAAGAAATATTTGTTAAATTTTTACTCATTATAAGTATATCACACTTTGCTCGTAATTTCTTCGTAAAAAATATTTTCAATCTATAAAATGAGAAAATTAAATTAGGAATGATGTTTATGACTATGACAAGATTAGAACAATTACGAGAAGAAAATGATTTTACTAAAAAGAAAATGGCAGAGATATTAGGTATAAGTGATTCTCTTTATGATAGGTGGGAAAATGGTAAAGAAATAATACCTACAAGAAGAATGTATCAAATTGCTAATTATTACAAAGTAAATATTGATTATCTAATGGGATTAACCTCAAATAGAATTACGATGGTTTCTAAAAATGAAATTAATATTCCTTTAGTTTCTTTAAGAATAACCGAAATAAGAAAAGACTTTGGCGAATCTTTAAGAGAATTTTCAAAGCGATTAAATACTTCAAATTCTACTTGGAGTGCTTATGAAACAGGAAAAGTTTTAATATTAGGTGCTTTTCTACTTGAAATATGTAAAATGGAAAACTATTCTGCCGATTGGATTCTTGGTAGATCCAACGAAAAATATAGACAATAAAAAAAGTGAGATTATGCTAATTTGTTATAACATATCTCACTTTTTATATTTCCATTTCATATCCTTTATCTTCTACTTCTTTAACATTATTTGAATTTATTTTCATATAACTAGGAATATCGGCATAATCAAACAATTCATCTTCTTTAGTTGTTTCTATAGCAATATCATAAATATCTTCTTTGTTAAAATCTTCGTTATCAAAATAGTCTTTAATTTCATTTGTAGTAGCCTCTTTTGTTTTCTCATTACCAATTTGTAATAACTCTCTAAAAAAGTGTTTAATAACTTTTAAAATAGATTTAATATAGGAAATTAGATTTTTATTTTCTTCTTGTAATTTCTTATTTTTACTTTTTAATGTTTCAACTTCTTTTTTCATTCTTTTATTTTCCTTTTGAACGGAATGATAATTTTGTGAATAACTATCTACTTCATCAAAAACTTGTTGTAATTTAGGTTGTATTTCCATAACCTTTTTTGTTTCTTTAAAAACATGATTCATAGTATCAAAAGTTTCTTTCTTCACTTTAACATATTCTTTATCAAACATAACTTCTTTATTACTTTTCATTTGTTCTTCTAAATTAGTCATGACATTTTCTAATCTTTCATTTCTAACATTTAAAGAATGATTAAGTTTTCTTGTGATTTTTTTATATTCTCTAATAGGTATACTTTCATTATCGCTATGTTTAATTCCTCGTTCTAAATCATAGCCATTATCAGTTAATCTTTTATGGTAAATATCTTGTAATTCCGACAAATGAATTTTATCTCTAATGTATTGTTTTTTAGAAATTGTATATCTTTCCGTATTTGTTCTTTTATCATATTTCTTAACTAAAGGAACTACTACACAATGGACATGAGGTGTTTTTTCATCTAAATGAACAACGGCATGTAAAACTTGTTCTTTTGTATATCCTAAATCTTCATAAACAAAATCCATACAAACTTCTGCCCACTTTTTAATATCTTCTTTATTCATATCCTTAAAAAACTCATGAGTAGCTGTAAACAAGAGTTCATCTGCAACAACACTTTTAGATTTATTTAACATTTGATTAAAAGTTCTTTTTCTATCTTCTCGTTCTGTTTTCATTCGCTCATCATGTTCTTTTTTGTATTCTTTTGTTAAATTATAAAAGCCTTTAACATATTTATCTGCTAAAGGCACTAATTCAATATTATCTTTTGTTAATTCTAACTTAATATCAGGGTTAGACTTATAGGCTTTCTTTTCTCGTTTATTGTGTGAACCTATTTGTGCTAAATCATTGAGTGTCATTATTGGTTCACTTTTAAAAATTGCATAATTTAAATCCATTTATCAATCCTCACTTTCTAAAATTTAAGCAAATAAAATTTCAACTATAATCATAGGTATCCTTTTAAATCCAATCTTTTTAATAATTCTTCTTGAGGAATATTAAATTCTATAATTTTAAATATTGTTTTTCGTAAAATATCTCGAAGTTCCACAATATCATCTTCTTCTAATGTTTTCATTCTACCATTATGGACATATTCAGAGCGCTTTTTATATATTTTTTTCATTTGTAAAAATAATTTTTCATATTCTTCTATATTATTACTTAATAACATAGCACAATTTCTAGAAAACTTATAACTTAACTCTCCTTTTCCATCCACTAATAAACTTTCTAAGCCTATAACGCCAACCATAAATTGCAATGTTTCTAATGAAGCAGTATAAGTTTGATCATATAAGAAGCAAGCAGAAGATAATAAATTAGGAGAAAAGTTAAAGTTATTAAAATGAATATCTATACTTTGTATAAAATTATTAATTCTATCAATCTCCTTCTTAGAATTTAAATTTAATTTTTCTATGTTTCCAATTATTTTATCAGGAAAAGGTATTTTAGAATTATGATTAATCTCTCCTTTTCCATTATCAAGTATTATATTTGTATTGATTAATAATTCATGTATATTAAAACCATTTTCACAAAACAATCTAATAATTCTCATTTTTTCATCTACATAATGCATTTCTGCATTTTCTAAATTGTATAAGTATTCTTCAAAATTTATATTTTTAGGTTTATCATAAATATGTTCAAAATTTTTTTCTAAAACAGCAATATCCAAATTTTCGTTTATCTTTGCCGATTCATAAATTCGTCGAATTCCAAAAGCAGTATAATCAAATTCTTTCCATAATTGCTTGTTAGTTAAATTATCCTTTTTTACTAAATAGTTATTTCCAATATTTAAGTTATCAATAACATTTTCTTCTACTCCAAACAATATTGCTTTTATAGATATTTTATAAATTATTTTCATAGACATACACCTTTAAACCATTATATCACTAAAAAAGATACTTCACTAACAAAGTATCTCAACTTATAGATTTATCGTTTACCACAACATATTATTGTTGGGGAACAAATAACTCGGGTGACCAGGATCTATAACTATTTTTTTAGTCGCTCTTGTAGACATGTTTTTTCACCTCTATTATAAAGTATGAACAAAACACAATTTTGTTATAAATTGCTTATAGTAAACAACCTAAAATTATTTCCTACTGCAATAATACTGTGATTTTCAAATTAATCATATATTATATTCTCTTGCTCAAGTTTTATGTTATGTTCTAACATATACATAAATACATCTTTATAAATATTCAAATTCTTATTCTGTAATAATTGTTTTAATCTTTTTTGATCTTCTTTTGTTAAAGGAATTGTTTCATTACTATATTTTTTTAAAGTATTGACATCCATATACATAGTCTTAAATGGTATTTTTGTATCTTCAATAAGATGATTTAAAATATAAAAACCACCTGCATCAATATCTCCAAAATGATAAAAAGGAATGCTTCGATTAAACTCATACAATTTACATAAAAGTTTTTTTCTTATTTTATTATGAAATCCACCTAAATAAATAATGCACCTGTTAAATGAGGGATAGTCGTAAAAAGTCGTTAAGTTTTCAACAGTTATTACTTCTGTACAGCCTAAACTTACAACTTGCAAATTATCAACATGGTTACTAGACAAAATTAATTCACTTTTTAAATCTTTCAAATCAATTATTTGATTGTTAATTTTAAATTTTCCCATACCTTTTATATACAAAAAAGTCGGATTTCTAAAAACATTGAATCTAGATAAAATCTCTTTCTCATTACTATCGAAATATTCATGTAATATTCTTTCTAGTTTTGAAAGTAAAACTTCCATTCTCTTCGAATCTTTTAAATATTTCGCACTAAAATTTCGAATACTTATCTCATCTATTTGGTACTCCAATCGATCTAGTATAAATAATACTTCTTCTAAATCTTTTACATTTTTAAAATAAGAAGTCGTTGGCTTATAAAATGCAATTCTTTCTTCTATTTTACTAACATACCAAGAAGTTAGTTTTCCCTTGTTTTTATATTTTTCCAATACAGACATTACACTTATTCTATTTTCCTTTAAAGACTCTTTATTTAATAATTTATAACATTCTTCTACTTTATCTAAATTTAATTGTACCTCTTTTATCCTTTTATTAAAATCATATTTTACATCAATAAATCTACTCTTATGTAAAACGGCGACAGTTTCTTCAATATCCTTTTCATATAAATAACTATCTTCTAAAACATACTTCGGCATATTTTTTTCATCAAAAGAAAGACGAATCGCTAAATTTCTATTACTGCCTTCTTTTGAAATCTTACTTCTTTCATACTTTTTTAATAGTTTTTCTACGATAATCGTCTCAAATTGTTTCGACATGTTCAAATTCCCCTTGTCTAATACTTTTCATATAAGTTCCTTTTCCATTATTCATAATCACCAAAGTAGTATCTACATAAGGATCTATAATATATGTTTTTTCAGGTGGCACCGCAATTAACAATTGAACTTTTAATCTTTTATAAAAGTTCATCATAGCTTCAATTCTACTTTCATCCATATTATTAAATGCTTCATCAAACATTACTACACAACCTGTTGATGATTTTCTTCTTGAAGTATGTAATAACTGTTCAAATGAGGCCGCAATAATAACATAAAAAGGCGTTTGAATTTCTCCTCCACTTTTTTCCTTTGCCAATTTAGAAAAACTATATGATTCTCCATTATCTTTTGTGACTTTAATATCATAGGACATATAATTACGATAATCCGTATATTCATCAAGAATTTTTTTAGTCACTTCATCACTATTTGAAGCACTAATTTTAACAAATAGATCATCCAAGGTATTTCGGTCTTCATCTGACAAATTATTTTCAAACAAAGTATTCATTTGATAATTATTTCCGCTTGTAATAATTCTGTAATAATTAGCCATTTCAGGATTCGTACTTTTATCCAAGATAAATTCATATTGTTCATTTCCAAATGGGTTTCCTTTTAAAGCCTTATTTAATTCTTTTAATTCTCTTTTAGCATCATCAATTTTATCTTTTAATTTGCTTATAAAGTCTTCCCTAAAACTAATTTGGCAGGCTTCTTTAAAATCTGCACTTTGAGATTTTCTTTTTACTAAATCGAACTTCCTTTTATTGTAAAGTTCGTTTAAATAAGATGATACATTTTGAATTCCAACAATTTGATCAAACTGATACAATTTATTATACTCTTCTTGAAAGTTTTCTATAGCAAATTCAAGTTTTGGTAAATTACTTTTATATGTATGAATTTCTAAATTAAGTTTATTTTCCAATTCTTGTATTTTAGTTTTTTCCACCTTTTTAATAAACTCTTTTTCCCATTCGTCATTTTCATCCATATTTTTCAATAGATTTATTTTTTCTTCTTTTTCATTTATTTCTTCTTTTAATGCCGTAATATTGGTTTCTAATGTTGCTATTTCTCTATTAAATTCTTTTATTTTACTATTTAATATAGAACAATTATTTTCAAATTCCTTTATTTGATCCAAAACATTACTAAAAAATCCTGTTACTTCAAGTTTTTCCATTTTTTCTTTACAATTATCTGCTTCTTGTTTTATATTCTGAAATCTTCTAAAATTATAAATGCCACTTTGTAAATTGTCCAATTGGGAATTTCTTAAACAACTTAAACAATTCATTACTTTATTATATTCATTTAAAATTAAATTATATGCTTCACTTTGATTCTTTAATTGTTCTTGCGTTTTTGCTAACTGCAATTCTAATCCTTTTTTACCTATATAAGCACTATTATATACTTTAGGATTAATCTGCCTTGCAACATTATTACGATATGTCATACAACTAGGAGTTATGGCATTAGAATATTTTTTCAACGCTTTTACGTCCTCACAACAAGTTACTTTATTTAATAAAAACATAGCATAACGTCGTGCAGAAGTATTTATAGAAGTAACATGGGATGCTAAACTATCGCTAATAGGCTCTAAATCATTAAACTTTTGAGTATTTACAAGCCCTACTCCATAAATATTTTTTTCTTGTTTATATTTCTCATAAACTTGCAATGCTTCATCAAAATATTTAGGCTCTAAAATCAAATCAAATTTTTGATTGTTCAAATACCCCTCAATAGCATTTCGCCATTTTTCGGCCGTTATCTCTAAATACTCACATAAAGGTCTTACTTCAATATTTTCACCATTTAATTCTTTAAAATGATTTTTGATTGCCGTAATTAATTGAATGACTGATTCATTATAAGGACGTTCCTTTTTTTCTAATAATTTTACTTTTTCTTCCAAATCATTTTTAATCTTTCCTATTTCCTTTTTAGAATGATCTAGTTCTAGTATTTTTCTTTCCAAGTCACCTTTTACTTCATTTTTCTTTTCTATACATTCCACAAACATCTTTTCAAAAAAATTTAAATCAATTGGTGTTGTAAATGATCTTTTTAATGACTTACTCCACTCAAAATCCTTTAAATTTTCTAGTTCACAATTTAAATTCTCAGTAAAACTTTTTATATAAGGAATTAAATCATCTTGTTCAAATTTTAAATTTTTTAATTTTGTTTCCCATTTATCATATAACTGGTATTCTTTATTTTCTTTTAAACTCAATCTGTATTCATTAATAGTGGTATTTAAATTATCAACTTCTTTTTGATTAGCCACACTTTCTTGATTTTTTAAATTAATATCCTGTTCTTTGATTTTAATTAAATTTAAAGTCAATCTGACTTCTTTTTCTAATTTTTCTTTCTCAATTTTTCTTAAAAAATACTCATTTTTTTCTATACTATTTTTAGTCGTTTCATAATTTAAAGAAGATTTTTCTATTTCTTCCAACATTCCTATTTTTTCTTCTTCTAAGGCGATTTCTCTTTCTAATCTGCTAAAATTTTCTACATTCTGTTGTAAAGTTTCTAATGAAATAGCACTTTCACTTAAAAGAAAATCTTTTACAAATGCATTCACATCATTTATTGGTTTAAAAGCCAAAGCTTTCGATAATAGTTCAAAATATCTATTTTTTCCTGATATCCCCAAATAAGAACAAATAATACTTTGAAATTCTCTAGAATTATCTGTAGCCTCAAGTTTTACTGTTCTTTTAAATTGACTCAAAGGTCTAGCACATTTATCACTTGTAATAAACAAATCATCTTTTATTTCTTGCTTACTCATTTTGAAAAACAAACGACTTAGACGAGGGGAAAGTGGAGTTAATTCTAATACAACACCTAATAAATCAGACTCGTTTTTTTCATCATCAAAAAACTCTAAAACAATGTAAGAAGTTACTTCGTCTCTTAAATATTCTTTATTCTCATACCCTACTTTTCCACGAATATAACTTTCAACAGTTCTTTTTCCCATATCGTTAGCAGCCTGATTAAATTTTACCCTTCCTGCTGTAAGAACGTATTGAATAGCATCCAAAAGCGTTGATTTTCCACTCCCATTTTCTCCAGTTATTAAGCAATTATCTTTTATTTCTATAGTATCGGAATAAAACATATGCCAATTAATTAATTTAATTTTCTTCAACTTCTTCATTATTTTCCTCCTTGCCAATATAGGAATTGATTTTATCAGTAATTGTATTGATATCACTTATTCCTACCGCATATTGAATTGTAGGATATATTGTTAATACAAAATCATCATTGTAAAAATCCAAACCTTTAAAATTGATGATATTGTATTTTTTTAGTAATCTTAATCCTTCAGATATTTCACCTATTTTCAATCTTTCTGATGAAGAAATAGCAAGTTGTTCATATTTTTCTTGTATTTCCGATATCGTTACATTTATTTGATTATCTAAAGATATATCATGCAATTTTTTAGTATATAAAAATCTTAGAATTAATAAAATGATACTTGAAGTTTTATTAAGCGTTATTTTCGGTATAAATAGCGACTGTAAAACCAAAGTTCTTTGATTAGGAAAATGTAGAAGTTCCCATCCCCCTATAGAAAAGTAACTTGTAAAACATTCCAGGTGATTTCCTATAAAATAGTAATCTTTTTTATCTTCCTCTTTGTATGCCGTCAGATAATTTACATTAATTAATTTATTAATTAACTCTTTAAATTTTTCGGACTCTTTTTCAGTTAATTTCCCATACTCCTTATAAAAAATTTCTACTTGTTCTTTCATTTAACCGCTTTCCTTTCAATTATAAAATTAGGAACATACACATTGTCTATTTTATTTTCTTTATCTTTCCAAATAATTTTATATGTATTTTTCTTTTCTTCTGAATAGACAAAAATTAAAATTAGTCTAATAAAATCGTCATTGTCTTTCACATTAAAATCTTCTATTGTAATTCTATCCTTCTGTTGTAATAAAGAATCCACGTAATTTCGGATAGCCTTTTGAGAAAATTTTTGATTTCTTTTTAATTTGTTTAAAAACTCTTTATTGGCCTTTGTTTCTTCACTATGTTGTTTAATTTCAATAGGCTTTGGTTTTATCTTTATAGAAGATTTAGGGGTATATAAAGAGGCAGGAATAATATTTTTATTATTAAAGAAGGAAAAAAGTAAATCCTCTTCTTTCAATATTTGAATATTTTTTAATATATTTAATAATTGCCCTTCCATATTATTATCATGATTCATTAATATTCGAATTCTTTCAATAGCGACATTTATATATTTTGTATTTTTAATATCAATTTCTTCAATAATATTGATTATTCGATCAAATGAATCTTCTAATTCATCCATAATTGTATTAAATTTTAAAGTCGCTTCTTCTTTCACAACTTTTTCTTCGTCAACTATTTGTTGTACTGTATTCATTTCATAAAAGTCATCATAGTGAATTTTTCGACAAGCATCAATAAATTTATTTCGATATTTTATAGGATTATCATTTGTTTTCATATAAAAGTAAGCCTTATCTACAATCTTTATTTTATAATCATTGAGTAACTGATCTAAAATGGCTTCTAATTGTTCTTCGTCATTTTTTTGATTTAACTTTGCTATTCTTTTAATATACTTTTTTATATTTGAATTAAGACTTCTCAACTTTTGAGTTAAATCATTAAGTTGCAATAATGTATCCCTTAAAGTAAAATAACTCCTATTCATTTCAATGTTTTCTATATTTCGATATATACGATAAACATAACTACTTAATTCTAAATTATTTTCACTTTCATAATTCACATAGGCATTTAAAAATGTCAAAGCATAATCCTCAAAATTTACTATTTGTTCTCCATTTGCAACAAATTCTGTATCTATCCATCCATAATACTTTAATTTCCGAAAAATCCAATTGGCTTTATCCCTTGCTACCTTTAATTCTTTTCCATCTTCTTCTATAATTTGCTCATTTTCATGTATATCAAAATAATTCTCTATAAGCGATATAAAGTATTCTTTAGAAAATGAAAAACTATTTTCATTTTCACAATCTAAATAAATCCAAAATAATATATTTGCATACATTTCTCTATTGGTAGAACTAAATATCTGAAAAAATTGATAGGGAATCGAATCAAATAGTTTAAACATAGGAAATTGCCCCCTTTTTTTGCGCTATTATAACATTAATTCCATTTTTTTCCAATTTTTTTTAATTTATAAATTTTTAGAAAATTCCTATCAAATTTTATTTTATTATTTAACCAATTAAATTAAAAAATAGTATCCTTTTTAAATACTATTCTATCTTAATTTAATCAATAAAAAAATTTTTTTTATTTAAATAAATGACGGCATAATTACAATTTCGCTCGAAATCAATAAGTTGTTTCATATGCTCCTACCTATTTTTAAATCGTATATATTAACTGATTCTCTTTGTATTCTTTTATTAAAATACTCTTCTAAAGTTAACATACCTTTTTCTCTGTAAAATAAATTTATCTAGGTGTTTAATTAACTTTTAGTTTTTATTAATTTTCTATTTTTTGTTTTAATTCATCAGAACAATAAATTTCTACATATTCTAATCTTTCTTTTTCACTTAATAAATGACTATTATTTTTAAACATATCTTTTAATTTTTCGTAATCTCCATTGATACTTTCGTGACTAGCAACAATCATATCCATTTTAGATACATTTGTTAAATCAAGATATATTCCATTTATTTTAGCAAGTGATTCAATAAACACTCTTTGGCTTCTACCATTGCCTTCACGAAAAGGGTGCAAAGCATTAATATCAGCAAACAATTCCACTATTTTATCTACTGTTGTTTCATTATCATAATCTATAAAATATTTTGCATTTTTTAATTTATTAAATACATCAGAGCCATATGATTCTATATGTTCAACCAAACAAAATAAATCTTGTTTAGCAATATTACAATTTCTTATATCTCCTGCCCATCTATATACATCTTGAAATAAGTACCTATGTATATCTTTTAAATATTCAAAATCAAAATTTCCTTTTAACGGATTTGCATTTAATTCATAAGTTCTTAAAGAAACAAGTTCTCTTTCGGCATTAAATAAATCTTCATCATTTGTAATATTAAGTTTATTAATTAAAACATCAGTATCTTTATAACAATAATCGGCATTTTTTTCATAGGTGTATTTATATTTATTATCCATAAATTCTCCTATACTTCTCTAATACTTTATTTCTTTCTATTTCTGTTGTAGAACTACCAACTATGCAATTATAAAGTTTTTCTTTTATTTCTTTAGTAAGTGGCATTCCTTCTTGTGACATTGCTCCATCCACTTTTCTAATTTCCTCTTGAATTTCTTTTTCACTAAGTTTCTTTTTATCCTTCATAAAATCACGTACTTTCTAAATCATCGATAAATATATTATATCACATAATCTCAAATTTAATATTATTTAACCATCAAAAAAGATACTTCCATAATAAAGTACCTTAACTTATAGATTTATCGTTTACCACAACATATTATTGTTGGGGAACAAAGACCTCGGGTGCCCAGGATCAATAACAATCTTTTTTGCCATTTAGATTTCCTCCTCAAAATATTTTATGATTATATAAAATTATGGTTCTAAAAATATTAACAATTGATTTTTGTATCCAACAACTATTGATTTATTAATTAATTTCTCTTAATATATTTACTCAATATTAAATATATAGAACAGAGTAAAACAAATGAAAAAAATCAGCCTTACAAAATTATTATTTAATAAATTAAGATGTACTGAATCAAAATATAATATTTCTGAATTAAATGAACTTTTAACGAACCAAGTATTAAAAATAAGAGATTTCAATTAGGATTTTTAATGGGCTTCTAAAAAATCTACTTATTATATTAAAGCATCATGCTTAATATTGAATGCCAAAGTCTAGTATTATTTAAAGATAAAGATTACAACTACATTTGTGATAGCTTTCACAGAATTCAAACCACTAATAAATATATCAACTATAAATTAAAACTAATACTTTCTGGTTTAGAATATTTTACAGGATTAACTGAAAAGAGTTTCAATCAAATTGAACCTAAAACATATCAAGATCCTTTTCAAAAAAATATTTATTTAAAAATTAAGATATATGAATATACTGATACAGAAAAAAACTTAATAGAAAAAGACGAATTAATTCAAAAAGTAATTTCTACTCGCTTAATAAAAAACGATTTAAAAAGTAAACAAATAGATACTATTATGGTAGAAATAAGAAATTTACTTTGCCTTGCCTATAACAATATTAATGAAATTACAAAATACAACGAAAAAATGAAAGAATAAATCATATTTCCCATAAAGGAATAAAAAATTACGATTAAAATTATTGCAGATTTTAAACTGATAATCACTTCTCTAAACATTTTGACAAATAATATTCTATTTAAAAATGAAGAAAAATTACACAATAAATATTTTATGGAAAGTATATTCTGGTTGATTGCCAAAATTCAAATAAATAACTTAGAAAAAATATCAGAATTACCCATTAAAGAAATTATAAAATATTTTGGCAATAAAACGGATATATTTAATGAAGATATGGCTTTTACGCCAAGAAACTAAAAAAAAAGATTAGAAATGATTGTTGAAGCCGCAACTTTATGATAGTTTTCTATTAGAATATCAACTTATATAAAAGATACTCAAGCAGGTCTTTATGACTTTTTTCACCAATTCAAAGATACGAACTAAACAATACAGAAATGGCTTCTGTTATCATTAAATCAATATTACTGGGAATAAAATTGCCTCCTATTTTAATTTATGAAAAAAAACATTAAAGGTAAAATAATTCGTTCCGTAGTAGACGGAAAACAAAGATCCATAGCTAAAATTTTTTAAGAACAAATAAAAATACATATAACACGTTATATCAAAGAGAATAATTATAAATAGAGTTTTAATAGGAAATAGATAACTATATCAATTATTATAATTATAAAGCGAATTTAAAAGGACTTTCACTTAAAAATGCAGACAATTCATTATTCTTATTCAACACTTTATTAAAAAAATCAGCTTAATCATACTTTTATATAATTTTTTATTTAAATTTATCTACAAACGCCACCTTCATAAAGAGCAACTCCCTTTACATATTTAAGTGTCAAAGCAGCCTCAGGCAAAGTGGATCCAGCTAAATGTTTATTTTCTAAAACCCTATTTATATTATAAATCCATATATAATACATATTATCCTCATCTAAATCTATAAAAATATTATATTTTTCATTATCAATAACACACCGTAATTCAGTTTGATACTCCTTTGTAAAATCTTTTTTTGACAAAAAATGAATTAATATAAATAAAAAAAAGATTAAAAGAATAAGATAAATCATTACAAATAAAATCTTTAAATTTTTAGTTGTTTTATTATTTTTTTCAATAATTATACTTTTTTCAACAAGTATTTCTTTTAAATCATTATCGACCAATTCATCTAAACTAATTTTAAATATTTTTGCTAATGCTTTGGCTTGTTTAAGATCAGGAGTCGTTTCTCCCAATTCCCATTTTGATATAGTTTGTCTCACCACTTCTAATTTCTCCGCTAATTGTTCTTGTGAAAGATGATTAATCTTTCTTAGTTCAAAAATTTTATTACCAATTTCCAAATTCATTTTGCTCCTCTCAGATAAATCTTATCATAAAAAAAATTAAAAACTCTAGCAATAATGAATGGAAACTTCGCACATTTTTATAACAAATTAAAAAGCTCGTACAAAGCGAGCTTAAAATATTGAATCTTATAAACTTAACGTTTACTAAATTGATGTTGCCCATATTTCAAGAAAAAAAAGGGTATTTGTGGGTTACCTGTGGGTTACTATTTATGTTTTTTACATATCTTATTTTAAAAAATAGCATAAAAAAAGACTAGGATTTTTAATCATCCTAGTTAATTTTATTTAATATTTAATACTTGACCTGCATAAATGAAATTATGATAATTAGCCTTTACTCCATGTCTTTTTGCATCGGCATCAATCATAGATTTATTTCTATTATAGATGTCTTGCCATGTAGTACCAAATTTCTTGGCAATAGTACTTAAATTATCTCCTCTTTGAACAGTATATGTAACTGCTTGTGGTTTTTGTGGTGCAGGAGCAGAAACTAATTTAATATCTGACTCGTTCATCCATCCTAAATCACCTTTAGTATTATATGGATGTGCAGTATTTTCTGCTACTCTAGTAATTTCAGTTTCTTTATTTGATACTGAACCACTAGGAGATGATGCAGTACTACTAACATATAAAGCACCATTAACAATTACCTTATCTCCAACTTTAAATTTACCATTGTAACCATTTGATGTATCTTGTGATGGTTTTGGTTGAGGCTCTACATGATGAATATCACCAATAGCAGGATTAACAATACATCCTCTAAATGTATAACCATTACCTAATCCCCATCTACCATTTGAGTTGGTTCTTATAGAGTTCCAAAAAGCACTTGAACCATATCCACTTTCAGAAGTATAAATCTTATTAGCACCATCTATTCTTTCAACAATAGCAACATGACCTGCTCCATCGTTTCCTGATAATGTTGCACCCTTTTGCCATACCATAATACCACCTAAAGTTGGATATGATACAACTTTTAACCCTAGACTCTTTGCTCTTTCAATAAAGTTTTCTGCATTACAGTTAAGACTAGGATATTTCATACTCCCTATAATTTCATTAAATCTACCACAGGCATAGCCTACACAGTTTGCTAATACATTTGCATTAGCATCTGTTGGATGCCCTTGAATACAAGTAGAATAGCCACCTCTTGACCTAGTAATATAGAATTTATTATTACTTGGCTTACTTGTCCTCATTTGCATCTTCAATCACCTCTTCTTCGTTTTCAACAGAACAATCTTCTCCCTCAACCAATACATCTAATCCATCTTCATTAAATGTTGTTTGAGTTTCCATTTCTTCTGAAACTTCCTTTACTTCTTCTTTAATTTCTTTTTCCATAACTTTCTCCTCCTTATTAGAAATCAAATAAAAAGAGAACCATCAATTAGTTCCCATATTTGTTGTAATTAGCACTTGAAATCATTAACAATGCTCCAAGAAAAGCATCTACTGCAGTAATAGTACCTACTACTTCTTCACCATAAGGTAATCCCCATATACTTGCTAAAGCAAAATATAGAGTACCAAGTGCAGGTAATACTATTTGAGCGATGTATTTTAAAACATCATATACTTTATTGCTCATAACTTTCCCTCCTTTTTTAATTTCTCCCATTGGTCGTGAATATAAGAATTTCCACCTTTTTCTCGGTATCTATCATATAGTTCATGCCCTCTTATTTTTTGTTCCTCTGTAACTGCACCCATTTCTGCCATCCCCATGAAATTAACTAAATCTGTTTTTAAGTCATTAACCTCTAAAGTAGAAATATTATCTTTAATATCCACTATTTCTTTTTGTATAGGCTTTAACATTTCAGATATTCTCTTATCAATAGGATTTTTAAATTCTTTTATTAAAGACTTTATATTACCAATTAAAAGCAAAATAAAAGAAAGTGCGAGTGCAACTTGCCCTAATGTAATATTTTCCATGTTTTGTTACTTCCCCTCCTTACAAACACAAAAAAAGACAATATTTCTATCGCCTTTATTACTAAATACATTATAACACCTTTTAGGTGTGAAAAATGTGGAAGTTTATATAAAATCAAATATAGTCAATTGTACTTGTTTTTTATTTTCAAGTGGCTTTTCTATTACAGGTTTTTTAACCTCTTTTTTCAAATCTTTTTTTATAAATAAATCATTAAATAAAGCGTCAACACTTCTTAAAGTGCGATGACAGTCATATTTTAAAAGATTACCTCTCCATGATTTATATTGTTCTTGTATATCTTTAAAAGTCATCTGCCCACTATCTAGCATCCTTTTAAAACTTTTCAATTTTCTTTTTTCTCTAACAAAAGTATTTTTAACAGGTATTCTAACAAGATGACCTGTTTCTGTTAGTCTATATTGGATTTTTAAAAACTTAAATCCTTTGTCTAATTTAAATATTTGTGTCTTTTTATGATTGATAAAAATGCCTAAATTAGTACATATTTTATCAATTTCTATCAATAACTGTTTTAACTCTTCTTTACTATTACTAATTATATAGGTATCATCCATATATCTACCATAAAATTTAATACCTTTAACTATCTTACAATAATTATCCATTTTAGATGGGTAATAAATACCTGATATTTGTGATATTTGGCTACCTATACCTAAAGACTTATGTACATACTTTTCTCCTGTCTTTTCGGAATTAGATTTAGCATATTTTAAAGAGTCAAACAAATCTTTTTCAGTCATATTATAATTGGATACATCAACAGAAAAACTATCGACTAAATGAGCAATCAAATTGATTATATCTTCATCATCAATAATTTCTCTGTACATATCCATTAAAGGTTTATGAAGTATATTATCATAAAACTTACTAAAATCAATAGTGAGTGCATATCCTTGGTTTCCATACTTTCTATAATACTTATGCAAATGATTTTCTAGTCTCTTTCTAGCAAAATCAATACCTTTCTTTTTCACACTTGCACCATTATCATGTATTAGATATGGTTCAACTATGGGATTTAATTGGTCGCACAATGCTCTTTGTATGACCCTATCATAGAAACAAATGGAACGTACATATCTTTCTTTTCCTCTTTCACACAAAAAGAAATTATAAAACTCCCCTTGCCTATAAGTCTTATTTCTTAAATCTAATTGTGTTTTCCTAATATTTTTTAAGAGATTGGCTTCATATTGTTGAATACTATTTTTCCAACTGCAATTTTTTCTTGCTTCATAGAAACTATTTATTAAAACATTGGCATTACTAATCTTATTTATCATACTTTGTTCCTAACCATAATTGACTTATCAAATGGTATCAAAATATCTATTTGCCTTTCGGACAGGATAAAGTTTCCTTTTAATAATCGCAACGGTACATAAACCTAATCATTGTGCGAGTTAAAATCAGGGGCGAACACCACCCACACCACTAGCATTGTTGTTGTTGCTATTACCATTGTTGTTGACATTAGCGAAGCCAGAAGAATAGTAATTACAAACTTTACCCTTGATTTTCTTTATTATTTAATTCCTTAAATATCTTATTATCAGATTTTCTCCAACCTTTTAATAAAACTATTTCTTTTTCAATCATATCAACATACTTCATATACTTTTCCACATTTGGATGACATACATAAATTATATATTGCATCTCTTGCAAAAGATTTTCACAATTACAAATTGCTTGTGTTTGATAATTTCTTCTCATATAGTATTCTTCTTTATTGGTGATATGGATTGTATTTGCAGAACAAATATTTTTCATCATATCCCTCAATAAGTCCATGAAATAATCTCTTTCTTTATCAATTAGCCAAGTAGGAAAATTATCAATGAAACTGTTTTTGATGTCATAAGCAGACAAAATTTCCTCTATTTGAGAAATATCTTCTTCCTCCATATCATAGACATCTTTGGCAAAGTCTAAATTTCTTCTCCTTGATTTTATTCCAAAATCTCGCAAAAGAAATTCTGTCATCATCAATCGTAATTTTATCGCATTATGATAAAATTCCATTTTTGATATGTTTCTCTTTCTTTTCAATACACTCATTATTGTACCTCCCCTCGACATCCTTAACCACCCCACAAGGGGGTTGGATTAAGGATTAGTCGATGTAAAAGCAGGGGCGAACACCACCCACTGCTCCGATGACATAAACCACAAAACAATATAGATAATAAAATCAACAGAATTTACTGATAACTAGAAACATTACATAGGGTAACCTAGGTGTTTTTTTATTTTCGGAGAAAATTATCAATTTTATTTAAGAAATGCACAAAAAAAGAAGATTATATTCAATCTTCTTTAAGTAGTTTATTGTTTTTCTATACTAATACTTAATCTTTGTTCTTCTTTATAATGCCAAACTTCAACTTCATATCCATTAGAATCTGTTCCTTCAAAATGTGAATTATAATCTTCTTTAGTAAATCCAGCAGATATTAACGCTTGTATATATTCATTGTACATATCTTCAGTAACTCCGTATGAATGTATTTCAAATTCATCATCATCATCAGTTATTATTACATGATGTTTTTCATTTGGTTTACTAATTTTTTTAGCTATTTCTTTATTTGACCAAGTGTCAGCAGAAGCGCTCTTTTCATCTAATTTCCAAGATTTTTCTTTAAAATTATAATAAGCAATATACAACTTATTATTATTTATTATTCCAAGTTCTAATTCTCTTGGCTCCATTAACTCAAATTGTTTATCAGTTGGATAATCATACCAAGAATTGTCTTGGAATCCTACTGTAAATCTTAAATCAGTTAAAGTTGCACCTTTTTCTACTAATTGATCTTTACTTCCTATTAGAGTTACATCTTTTGGAGAGTCATCTTCATCAATGTAACCATCGTGTTCGCGCATAAATTCATCATATACACTCAATTCACTATCAGAAACGTCGTCCTTGACTTTATATGAAAAATTTACTCCGATAACATCAAATTTAGAATTATTAACTAATGATAATACATAGCAATCATCCCCATTACATTTACTTGCTTTCGTTTCCCATTTAAAATCTTCTATTGATAATTCACTTGTTTTTAGAGAACTACTATTGCTACTACTATTTTTTTCATTCCCACCACAAGCTGTTAATGTTGTTATCATAACAACTAATAAAAACAATAAACCAAATTTTTTAATATTTTTCACTTTTGTTCCTCCTTATCAATTATATTATAGCATATTTATTTATCTTTTTCTATAAAAAACACTCAATAAGAGTGTTTTAGAAATTAGGCTTTTTTGTACTGCTAATTTACTACTTATACTACTACTTTAGTTTACTGCATAATAATTATAGATAGTTGCTAATTTTAATATGATCCAGTAGATAACCTTTTTCATATCTTTTTCTGGAACAACACTACTAACACCATAATCTTTTATGTTTTGAATCGTAACAGGTAGTGTTAATGTTCTACCTTTTTGATTAAATATTTTTGAAATGAAATTAGCAACAATATATTCTGCTTCTTCTATTACATCATAATATTCATCATCACTTACATTCTCTTTGTTTTTAGAATAATAATCATAGTCAAAGAAATCTGTTATATCGTCAATTTTACGATTTTGTTTTCTATCAAGTATTATATTAGAATTAAATTCTTTAATCTTTTTTAAATAATCATTCATCAATAATTCATAAGCAAAAAGTTGTTCTGATTCTGTGAATTTATCAAGCTCTTTAAAAAAGTCTAATAAATCATAATGGTACTCAATCGCCATTATTTTTTTAATCCTTTCTTCTAATTTTTTTGAAATGTTATCTGCACATTCTTGTAGATTGTTATTTTGTACTTTCATACTTTTAGCTCCTTTTCATTTTCTATATTTTTGCCTACCTTCTAGCACTTTTTCGTCAAACTTCTCATACTGTACTTTAATATTATTACAAGTATATTACTACATAGTTGGTATGGTTGAAAGAAAATAAACTTATTACAATATTAGTAAGTTATAAGGAAAGGGTGTGATGATTATTAAGAGTAAAAACTATGAAGATCGGGCTCGTAAAATTCTTGCTAACAACATAGTCTATTTTAGAATTAAAAAGAACTGGTCCCAAGAAGATTTTGCAGAAGAACTTGGAACTACCACTACTTATGTTTCTAATTTAGAAAATGCAAGAAGAAATGCACGAATTGATTACATAGGTCATATTGCTGATACTCTTGGTATTTCTTTAGAACAATTATTTATTGAAAGAAATATCGTAGAAAATCATCGGATACCAAGACGTTAAGAATAATACTATTTATTCTTTTTTTGTGCCTAATTTATTATAGCATAGTTTTTTTGATTTCTACCACTATTTTGCGTGAATTCGTGGCTATTTTACATTTTGATAAATGAGATAATTATTTAGAAAGGTGGGAATAATGACTATGCGAAGATTTGAAGAACTACAAGGTCTAGTATCCACAGTAGATAAAAACACAATTTATGATACGATTTGTAAGAACATCAAAAAGTTTCGTGTGGAAAAATACAACGAGTTTAAGAGTCAAAATTCAAACAGTACAATTAACCCATATTCAAGTGAAAATATTGCAGCTTTACTAGATTATAACCACAATCACTATAAACGATTTGAAAGTGAAACAGATAGTACTAAACAAATGCCACTTGAGAAGATAATCAAACTATCTATTATATTAGAAAAAAATATTGATGACTTTATTAAATAGTTGTAAGTACACAGATGTAAAAGAGTAACATCTCTTTTTATTTTATGCTAATTTTAGTCATTTATGTTTATATTAAAATTATATATTGCTTTCAATAATGCTTTATCCACCAAAGTATCTTTTTATGAAAACCTAGTGTTTACAAGTGTTTACGATGATTTCATCAGACATTTTAGGCGTGTTTTCTACAACATTTATTCCTAATTGACTATAAACAATGGCGTGATATAATATAGTAAAATACGAAATAAATGTACTCAATGGACACCATTTACAGGTGTTTTTTTCGTATTTTGTAATAATTTTAAGTGTTTCTAGTTTGAAATGCTTGATTTTTGGTAGTTTTTGGTATATTATAAACAGCAATTAAAGAAATTTGTTGTTTATAAAAAGTTAAGGAAGTAGTATGTATCCTGATTTTAAGGTTGCTTACAACCTTAACGGCATCTACTTCCTTTTTTAGGGGGTAAGGTATGAGTCTATGTCTTAACTTAACAATGCAAGCTGTATTTATTAAAACAAAACAACTATTAGATGTCGTACCCCTAAAATCAGAAAATCAACCTATAAATGCTTTTGTTATTATTAAAAGGATAATCAAAGATAGGACAATTATGTTCTTATTTGCGATTGTCCTTTTTTCATTGAGTACTAGATCGGGGGCAAATTTATGAACAATACTTTATTAGGAAAGGACGAGTTATCTTTATATGATTACATCAAGTTAAGAAACATTATTTTAGATGTTTTTAAACTATTGAAATATTTAAAAAGAACAGATGACAAAATTGCTATTCCAAAGATTACTAGCGATTACAGGGTTAGATATGAACAATTTATTCCTGTTAAATCATCAACAGTAGAAAATTGTGTTCTTAAAAATATGATGTTAGAAACTAAACTTGAAAATAGAAGACGACAATTACTTTCAAAAATTACTTTGGCACTTCGTAAATTGAATGATATAGAACTTCAAGTTTTTGATCTAACCTTTTATAAGTGCAAAGAAGAAGATGAGATTTTGTCTATTATGAATTATGGTAAAGATAAAGTCAGAGAAATTAGAAAAAGTGGTTGTATTAAGTTTGTAAGTGCTCTTGGTCTTGATGATAGATGTTTTAGATAACATCTATTTTTTATGATTGGGGGTGTTAAAAAGAAAAGTCTAAAATATTTCACTAAAAGAATATTGGGGGTTGGTTTTTATAAATAAATTAGAAGAACTTATAAAACAATTTAAAGATTGTTCAAGATCAGAAATTGGAACTGCATTACTTGTTTATGAAGAATATCTTTGTAAAGGTTTAGATGTAAGTAATGATGATTTAAAAAGATTACAAGAAGTATTTAAGTATTACGATGATAATTATAGCGATGACTATCCTAGTCTTACAAATGAATCTTTACAATATCCAAAAAACATAATTATAAATATGTTTAATGATATTGAAAAAGATGATTACAAATTTAGTTTTCAAGTAGGATCAGTAAATGATAATAGTACTACTATAGAAGTATCAATGTATAATTCGCATAGTGGTAATATAGAAAAAGAGTTTGAATATGAATTTAACAATAAAACTTTAGAAATAAATTCTGATAATCAATTAGGTTTAATTTTTAAGGCGTGTCGAGAAACTAAAAAACAACTTGAAAACAAAAATATTGAAGAACTTTTAGAAACATACAAAATATAAGGGGGGTTATAAATGGAATCAATACTTAATGATATTTTGCGTCTAATCAATGACGCAACAAATTATTTAAAAATGTTCGTTGCAGGTGCGACGGGCTTTTTTGTTTTAAAAGATTGTATCTTTTATATGGTAGCTTCTGAAGATCATCAGAAAGCTGCTTCGCTTCGTAAAATTAGAACAACACTAATCGCTGGTGTTTCTGTATTTCTTGTAGTGCAATTTGTAAACTGGATCTTAACTTATTTTAAGTGATAATATGAGTCAAGAAAAATTAGTAAAAGAAATTATAAAAACGTGTAAATATTTTAGAATTATGGAATATGAAGTTGAAACTTGTTTTGTAGAAAAAAAGATAATTGACGGTTTAGAAGACATTATCTTTGTAGAGAATTTACTTAATATATTCTACAAAAAGAAAAATCAAAATCTTTATAAGAAGAATCTTAATCAACAAAGATTAAAAAATCTTCTTATAGAGTTAGAAAAAATAAGATTAAATTTAGAATTTAAGGGGGTATAAAATGAATATGATGTCTATTGTAGGAAGACTTGTTGGTGATCCTACCATAAAAGAATTAGAAGATAATAAAAAGGTATGTAATTTTACTGTAGCTGTTTCTAGGCCTTTCAAAAATGCTAATGGCGAATATGAAACAGATTTTTTTCCTGTAAGTGTTTGGAATACTATAGCAGAAAGTACCGCTGAATATTGTAAAAAAGGCGATATTTTAGGTATAAAAGGAAGATTACAAGGTAAGGATAATAAAATTTCTATAATTGCCGAAAGAATATCTTTTTTATCATCATCTAAATCAATAAAAGATGATATAGATCAAGAAAAAAATGTAAAAATGTAATTTTTTTCAATTTAGGGGCTGTATTTTTTTTGAAAGCGCGTTATTATTCATTTAAAGAAAGGACGTGCTTATGTATGTTAAAGAAAATATTTAAAATTAGTGGTATTATTTTATTAGTCGGTTTTATTAGTGTGTTTGTGAAAGGATATATTTATCAAGAAGCAAAAACTAATCAAAGAGATAATCTAATAGTCGATTCATTATCAAATGAAAAACAAAAGTTGATAGATGAAGATATAATTACTTCTCTATTAGATAATAAGGAAGATCAAGAAGTATTAGAAACAGAACAAGAAGAAATTGTTCCAGAAGTAAAACAAGAAGTTGTTATTCAAAAAGAAAATACTTCTCAACCAAAACAAGAAGTACAAACTTCTCAAAATAATAAGGTAGAAGTTAAGACTTCTACTACACCAGAAGTTGTTGTTACACAACCTAAACAACCTACAGAATGGGAAAAAATAGGTATTAGTGAATATGATTATTACAATAGTCCAGAGAT
Organism: uncultured Bacilli bacterium; assembly: GCA_910583945.1. Classification (GTDB taxonomy): domain Bacteria; phylum Bacillota_I; class Bacilli_A; order RF39; family UBA660; genus MGBC108787. The sequence continues at coordinate 63,308 of CAJTYF010000002.1, read as the reverse complement.
TTCTTGGAAAACAGTAGATTTTGATGTAAATAAATTAGGAAGTATAGAAGAAACAAAAAATGCTTGTTATAATGCAGGTGCAAATTATACAGGGTTAGAAAATTATCGTTTTAGATGTGATGAAACTTATAGTTACTCTGGTAAATTTTTAGGTTATCACATCCAATATATAGAATTAGAATCATAAGGCCGTAAAGGTCTTTTTTTTATGAATTTATAAGGGGGAATTTTAATGAATATAAAAAGAAAAATTTTACTTGCTATACCCATTTTACTGGGTATAGTTTTAGGCTTTGCCACTTCTACTTTAGTAGTCAAAGCTGAAACTTATGCAGGACAAGCTATTTGGCCTAGCGAATATATTTCAAATGTATATTTGAAAAAAGCAAGATCCGACGGTTATGTTGCTTATAAACAAGCAAGATTTATGCGTCGTAGTGAAGATAATGCTTTTGTTTATTGTCTTCAACCATTTGTTGATATTGATAATAACCTTATTTATAATGTTGCACGAAGTGATTATGCAACTTATCTTAATATGACACCAGAACAATGGGATAGAATTAGTTTACTTGCTTATTATGGGTATGGATATGGAAATCATAATACCCCAAAATGGTATGCTGTTACACAAGTATTGATATGGCGTACTGCTGAGCCAACAAGCTCAATTTACTTTACTGACAGTTTAAATGGTACTAGAAATGACAATCTGTTTATTGATGAAATAAATGAGATTGAAAGTTTAGTTGTTCAACACAATAAAATGCCTAATTTTAATTCTGAATCTATTACACTTCCTTTAGGAAAGACACTTACATTGAATGATGTAAATAATGTTTTAAGTGGTTATAGAGTTAAAGAACAAAATAATGCAACTGCTAGTATAAATGGTAATAGTCTTTCCGTTACTGCTACAGGTGTAGGAAATGCTACTATTAAATTAGCAAAAGAAGATTCTTTATATCCAACACCACCAATCGTTTATTTCAAAGAAGGTACTCAAAATGTAATGAGAGTTGGATCTTTTGATCCGTTATATTCTACTATTAAATTAAAAGTCGTAGGTGGTCGTGTTGAAATCACTAAAAGAGATAAAGATACGGGCGAAGTAATTCCACAGGGGTTAGCTTCACTTTCAAATGCTACCTATGGAATATACAATGCTGAAACAAACAATCTTGTTGGAACAATAACAACAGACAATAATGCTTTTGCTAGAAGTGATTATCTACCTGATTTAGGTAGATTTTATTTGCAAGAAATTACACCTAGTCAAGGGTATAAACTAGATACTCAAAAGTATTACTTTACGGTAGATGAAAATAATTTACTTGTTAAAGTAGATGTTTACGAAGAAGTAATTACTCGTGAATATGAAATTACAAAAGTTTATGCTTCTGATAAAACACAAATTATGACACCAGAGATTGGGGTTGAATTTGCTATCTACGATCATAACAATAATCTAGTATCAAAAGAAACTACTGATCAAGACGGTAAGATTTATTTTTCACTTCCTTATGGTAATTACACTTTAAGACAACTTACTTCTACAAGTGGGTTTGAAAAAATAGAAGATTATCATTTTGAAGTTAGAGATTTAGGTCCTACTATCAATAAGGTTTTCTCAAATGCTGAAATCACATCAAGATTAAAAGTAGTTAAAGTAGATCAAGACGGTAATAATATTTCACAAGCTGGTATTAAGTTTAAAATCAAAGATTTAGCAACTGGTAAGTATGTATGTCAAACAGTATCTTATCCTACCACTACTACTTATTGTGAGTTTGAAACTGATAAGGACGGTGTTTTAATTACACCATATCCATTAAATAGTGGTAATTATCAATTAGAAGAAGTAGATCAAGTTGTTTATGGGTATGTTTGGAATTCTACACCACTTCCATTTACTATAGATGAAAAAGCTGATATTAAGAAAACTGATGACTTTGACGCCATACTTGAAATTCATTTTGAAAATCAAGAAGTTAAAGGTGTTATTGAATTAAATAAAATTGGCGAACAAATAGTAATTGAAAATGGTACATATACTTATGAAGAAATAGAACTTCCTAATGTAGTATTTGGTTTATATGATGAATCAGGTAATCTTATTAAAACACTTGAAACAAATGATAAAGGTTTTGTAAGATTTGAAGATTTAAAACTTGGAAAGTATATTATAAAAGAAATTTCTACTACTGGAAATCATATTTTAGATAATGAAGAATATGAGTTTGTTCTTGAATATAAGGATCAATATACACCTATAATCAAAAAAACATTTACTCTTAAAAACTATCTAGGAAAAGGAAGTTTAGATTTTAGTAAAACTGATCTAACAAGTGGTAAAGAACTTCCTAATGTAAAAATAGAAATATATACTTCTGATGATGAACTTATTTATAGTGGTGTTACTGATGAAAACGGTAAAATCAAAATAGAAAATCTATTTATTGGAAAATTCTATATAATTGAAACTGAAACAGTAACAGGTTATAAATTATCTGATGAGAAAGTATATTTTGAGATTTTAGAAAATGGCGAAGTTGTAAAAGCTAGTATGACTAATGAAAAATTTAAAGGCGATTTGGAATTTACAAAGGTAGATTTATCTACTGGCGATCCACTTCCTAACACATTGATTGAAGTATATAATGCTGAAACAGAAGAACTTATCTTTTCTGGTCGTACTGATGAAAACGGTAAAATCATCATTAAAGATTTAGAATATGGTAAGTACTACATTCTTGAAAAAGAAGCACCAGAAAATTATATTTTGAATGAAGAAAAAATGTATTTTGAAATTTTAGAGAATGGCGAAGTTGTAAAAGCAACAATGACTAATGAAAAAGTAGAAATGCCTAAAACATTCAATACTGATATAACTAGTGTTATTACTATTATGGGTACTGCCCTAGTAGGGTTAGGTCTTCTATTATATGCTAAAAAGAAAAATAATAAATAAAATACTTGTAATGATTGGATCGTTACTAATTATAGTGGCGATCCTTTCTACTTATTGTTTTCTACATAATAAAGAAATAGATAAACAACAAACAGAAACTATTATCAATGATTTGTTTCCAGATGTTCCTACACCAGAAGTAGAAATACCAAAAGAAACACCTACTATAATTGAAACACCAAAACAGGAATTTGTATTAACTGATAACTATTTAGGATATATAGAACTTTCTGGGTATGGAATTAAAAGACTTATCACAACAGGAACATCAAAAAAAGTTTTAGATAAAAATTTAGTTGGTACTTTATCTGTATCTGCTAATTTAGATGATGAATTTGGTAATGTGATTCTAGCAGGCCATAGCACCAGTAATGTGTTTCAAAAATTACATTATATGAGAGTTGGCGATCAAGTAAAGATTGTTACTCATCAAAATACTTACTATTTTACTATTATCAGTAAACATACAATCAATGATAATGATATGTCTTATTTCAATAGTATAAATGACAAAAAACAATTAACACTTGTTACTTGTAAAAATAATAGTAAGCAACGACTTATTGTTATATGTGAATTAAGGGGGTAATTAAAATTAAAAGATATAATATAAAGTTTATGTTTTACATAACAAAAAATCTAAAAAGAGATATAAGAAAAAGATCCAAAGAATTAGATATTTCTATGTCCGATTATGTAAGAACACTTATTAAAAAAGATTTAAAAGAATGTGAAATTGTTTCTAATGCTTTGGAAAAAGATAAAAATACCTATGATGTTGATAATTTCAATAAAAAGTTATCAGGTTACTATAGGGGGTTATAAATGAAGATATATGAAATAGATTTTAATCTTTATAGTCGTTTATTTAATGAACGTGAAAACTCTGACTATGGTAAAATGCCTAATTATTTAACTGGAAAATTCCTTGTAAAAAATAAAAATGGTAAAGGATATTTTGGTGTTGATAATTCCACTAATGAATGGTGGGAAGAAGAATTTAAAAACAAATTACAATGTCTTATATGGTTAGTAGATGATGAGCTTACAAATGAACAAGTTATTGAAAAATATAATACCAATAAAGATGATTGTAAAGATTATAAAAAGTATCTTGTTAGTCAAGATGTATTTTGTGAAGAAAACAACATATATCATCGTGATTTTTTTAAGTTTGATCCAAAAAAGGAATATGATTTTCAAATCAATTTAGGTAGTGGCACACGGGAATTTTCTTCAACTATTGAAAATGCTTTAGGGTTAGCTTCAAATTATGAAACAGATTTATTATATAAGAATATTCTTATATTTTCATCTTTAGGGTTTGAATGGGAAGAAAATTGTAGGCTTATAGAACAATATTTAGGAAAAAATTATGATAGACGTAACTTTAGAGAAAAAGATTTATACGATGACTTCGGGCTTCCATATAGGAAACCTAACGACGGTTGTTTTAATTTCAAAGATGAAAAAACTATAAAAATGTAAAGGGGGTTATAAATTGATAGAATTAGATAAAGATTTAGTAAAACGTTCTGATAATCAAAGTATGTATAATCGTGGTAGTCACATTCAGGAAGACGCTAATCACGAATATCAGAGATTTGTTGAATTATACGGTATTAGAGAACTTAATACTAAACAATTAGAAATTGTAAATAAAAGAAAGGAACAATTTAAAGAGTTAATTACTGACAGTTATAATGAATTGTTACGAGTTAATGCAAATTTTGTGCCTGTCAATGTGGCTGGTCCAGCAAAATATCCTGTTGATAAAATGAATAAGGTCCAAGATAAAATAGATAAAACACTTTATTCTATTGAAGACAAGATAAAGAAATTTTATAAAAATACTGATGATATGCTAAAAAATGCTTATACAAAAAATGAAATTATAAGTATGTATAGAAATGGATATAATGAACCGATTAGTAGCGATGATCCACTTGTAAAAGAAAAATTACAAGCAAAATTAGAATTTTTAGAACAAAATCATCAATCATATTTAGATTTTAATAAGAAAGCTAGAAAAAATAATGAAGATCAACTTCCACCTTATGTACTAGCAAATTCTAATCAAAATATAAAATCAGTAAAGAATCGTTTAAAACAGTTAGAAAAAATGGATAATCTAAAAATGAATGACTACTACTTTAATAATGGCGAAGTCCGTTTTGATAAAGAAGATAATCGTGTTAAAATTTATTTTGATGAAATTCCAAGTCAAGATGTTAGAGATGAATTAAAAAGACACGCCTACAAGTGGTCGCCTAAAAATCAATGTTGGCAAAGAAAACTTACACCAGACGCTATATATATGACAAAAAGATTATTTGCTGATATAGGTGGTTTAGAAATAAAATTAGTACACGACTATACCAAAGAAAATAAAATGACAATGTAGGTGGTGTTTGTATGATGTTACAGTTATTAACAGTACAACACGAGTCTGCAGGTTGGATAACAGACGCGATCCGTTGGGTATTTTGGATGTTGGCAAAAGGTGTACTCATTTTACTAGACGGTATGTTTTTGATTATCAATGATATATGGAAATTTAAGTTTTTTGATAATCCGTATGTAAATAAGATATATTCGGCTGCAATCATTGTGGCCTGTACTTGGCTAGTACTGAAAGTTATTATTGAAATTATAATGAGATATTTTGTCAATCAAGATGATAATTCTTCCCCTACTAGGGTATTTAGGGGTATCATTTTTTGTATAGTAATGATGTTTTTAATTCCACCTATATTTAATTGGGGATATGATGTATCATCTAAACTTACACAATATACAATATCAGTTTCATCTACTGCAGAAACAAGTCCTACTTCTTTTGAAGCTAGTATGTCTTCAATGATACTTACGGCTTTTGCTGATGATAGCAAAATGGACGAATCTGATAAAAAATACTTTATAGAGAACTGGTGGACGGTTGATTATAATGCTGTTATGAATGACGGTCTTTTTGATTCAGGGGAATATAAATATAGTTTTCATACCTTTTCTGTTTTCATAGTTGGTTTAGTCGTCGTCGTTCTTTTATTTTTTATTGGAATTCAAGTTGCTAAACGAGTGATAGAACTGGCTTTATATAAGGCAATCGCACCGTTTGTGTGTACGTCTTTAATATCAAATAGATCACATACATTTGAAGTATGGGTAAAAGGTGTTTTAGGCACATTCCTAGTTACTGCTGTCCAGTATTTATGTATAGGAATATTATTTAATGTTTTTGGTACAGTTGTAAAAGGTACTTCTTATGCTATGTCTGTTATACTTATCATCATAGGTGCTTTACTCTTTATCATATCATCGCCACAATTAGTAAGTGCTTTGTTAAATGCAAATACTGGAACAATGGCGAATATGAGTGAATTACATAGTATGGCTGCACTAGGTACAAGTATGATAGCTATGTCAAGATATGGGAAAACAGAAGATAACTCTACTAATTCAAATAATAGTAATGATAATTCTTCTTCTACACCAGACAGTAATTCAAGTGGTAATGATCCTAATATGACATCAAATTCTTCATCTTCTAATTTGGAATCTGCAAGTCAATCTTCTAATCAAGATAATTCTTCAAATTCTAATTCTGAAAGTAGTAGTCCTACTATGGATAGTGGAAGTAATGATATGCCTACTTATAATGATAGTTTTGATATGTCTAATACCACTTCACTTGCTGATAGAATTGATACATATAAAGATATGATTGATAATAACAATTATTCATTTAATCAAGAATCTAGTACTTTATATAAAACTACTACAGATTGGGGGAATGTAAATGTATCTAATACCGAAGAACATAAGGGTTAAAAGAGAAATATTTAAAGGATATGGAATTAAAGAGATATTACTACTTGGTCTATCTGTACTTGTAGGTTTTATACTTGCAAAACTTTTTGGAACAGGGCTAATTAAAATATTCTTCTTTTGCTTCTTTCCTATTCTTACATTTTTAATTACTTTGCCTATGCCAAATGGATCAGGTAATATTTTAAGTATCATAATAAAAATGATAAAGTTTAGGTCAAGTCAAAAGAAATATAAAAAATTTTGATTACAAATATTGACAAAGTACGACAATTTCATATATACTTATATTTTAAACAGGGAATAGCAATGAAGTGCCCTGTTGATGAAGTAAAGAAGTTTATCAATCTCAAGCTATATAGAGATTGTTTTTTTATGGAATAATATATATTATTTTTTTACATTATGATTAGTTGTTATTGACTAATCTTTTTTTTATATATAAGGGGGTTAAAGATGAATAATAAAATAGATGATGTAATGATTACTCTATTAAAGGCAAAAGAAAATATTATGAACAAATCTAATAATGGCTCTTATGATGATATTATTACAGGTTTAGATAATATGATTGTTGATTACACGATTAAAAATAAAATGACTAACAAAGAAATTTTAGATTGTGCTATGTCTTTGTATGAGCATAAAGGAAAAAATAATTTTATGGAAAAAATCAAAAATTTAAGTCCTAGTAAACTTATTCAAAGAACTAAAAATAAAATCATTGAAAATCATAAAAAAAAACAAATTAGGGAAAAATACGAAGAAGAAATTGTCCTACTTGTCAAAGACAGGTTAAAAACAATGATTGATGAAGATCGTAAGAAAACTACTACACCAGATAAAACACAGGAAAAACAAAAAGACTTTTTTAAAGATAAAAATATTTCTATAGTCAATAATGGTATTATTAGCATAGATGATAATTTAGATATTGATAAGGATAGATCTATTCTAGTCTTAGATAAAGAAATGGCTAAAATAGTTGATGTAAATAAAGCTGGTACATTTATTTTTCAAGATAATGATAATTATTTTGTTTATAGAAAATCAGATAATATTCACAATTCTGATATTGAGAAATCACAGCTTGTAAAATTTTCTTCTTTAGATCAAGCTATTGTTTACTCTATTGATGATAATGTATCAGCAAAGGATATCAGAAATGACTTTGGTAAATTTAAAAATAAATATGGTAATTTGGATAATTTCATTAGTGATAAAAGAAGTCTAAAAAAATCTCGTAGTAATATCAATTATGTTGATAATAGTATCAATATGAATTTAGAAACAAAAAATTTAAGGGGGTTATAATTTATGAATAAAACAAATGATGAAGTCTATATGACTTTATTAAAAGCAAAAGAAAATATTGCAAAATATACAAAAGAAAAAGTTAGAAATAAAGATTGGCAACCATACTATAACAGTATTGTTGAAGATATTGATAATATCATTGTTGATTATGCTATTACTACTAAAATGTCATCGGAAGAAATTTTAAGTTGTTTATTTGAAATGGGTGCTGATGATAAGAATAGTATTTTCCACGATGATTACAATAATATCAAAATGAATTTATAAAAAAATAAGGGGGTTATAATTTGAAAAAGGATAAAAAGAAAAAGATTGATAAGTCTATTTTAGAGTGGCTTCCTTTTAAGGAAGTATGGAACGACTTAATCTTTTTAGAAAATGACAAAATTGTAGGTGTTATCAAAGTCAATAGTATTAACCTACAGTTATGTTCTAGTGAAGAACAAGATTCAAAGATATTCCAGTTTAGAAAAGTATTATTAAGTATGGAATATCCATTTAAAATACTAGCACTAGATAAACCTATTTCTCTTACAGATCACATAGATAATTTAGTATATCTTGCTAAAAATACTGATGATGAAATAAAACAAAAATTACTTGACGAAGACATCAATTATGCTGATAATATTATGAGTAAAAATCTAGTCAATAATAGAGAGTTTTATTTACTAATTGAAGAAAGCAAAGATAATATTAAGTTACTGAAATCAAAAATCAATGATCTTGTTTCTCAATTATTTAATATAGGGTTATCATCAGAACAAGCAAAAACTGATGAGATTAAGGAATTACTTTTTATATTCCTTAACCCTAATGAATCACTAGAAGTTTTTAAACAAGATTCAAGTTTGAAATCATTAAAAGAAAAAATCGCACCTATAGCTATGAAATTTAATGATAAAGATATTTTACTAGGCGATTGTTATGCTACTAGTATGATTATTGATACATTTCCGTCCTATGCTCGTGGTAGTTGGCTAGGAATGTTATCTAATATCAAAAACACTCGTATGATGATTAGTGTTGAACAAATGGATAATGTAGAAGTTTCTAAAACACTTAAAAAAGGTATGAGTGAAACTCGTAGTAAGTATATCAATACAAATGATAGAAACGATCAGATAGTCTTAAAAAATCAATTAGAAGATTACGAAAAACTTACTAATAAAATGGATCGCGAAAATGAAAAAATGCTACTAATGTCAGTAGTATTTTTTTCTTATGCAAATACACAAGAAGAATTACAGAAAAGAGTTAAAGAAATCAGGTCTGCTTTATCTTCTCTTAATCTTCGTGGATCGCAACTTATTTTTGAACAAGAACAAGGTCTTAAAACATCACTTCCTACTTTAGAAATGCCACTTCAAAAAAGTTTTGGTCTTCCTATGCCTATTACTACAGTAGCAGCTTCTTTTCCTTTTGTTTTTGAATCTATACAAGATAATGGTAATTCCATAATTCTTGGCGATGACATAAACGGTGGTCTTACTTTGTTTGATTTATGGAAAAGAACTAACAAAAGAACAAACTCTAATATGTGTATCATAGGTAAAAGTGGAAGTGGGAAATCTACCCTAATAAAGAAACTAATACGTGGTAATTTTGCTCGTGGTGGTGGCACTAAAAAGACTAGAATTTTAATTGTAGATCCAGAACGAGAATATAAAGATTTGTGTCTTTCTCTTAATGGTAAATGGATAGACGCAGGAAGTGGATCAAGTTGTATCATCAACCCACTAGAGATTAAAAACTCTACTAATGATGAAGATAACAACGCAGCTGTTGTCAGACATTTACAAACTTTTAGAACATTCATTAAATACTATTTCAAAGATTTAACAGAACTGGAACTTACTAAAATTGAAGAAATATTACTTCGTACATATAAGAAAAAGAATATCACTTTAGATACTGATGTTAGTACTCTTTCATCAAAAGACTATCCTATCATAAGTGATTTTCATAATGAAATTGTAAAAGAATTAGAACGTGCAAAAAATGATAAACGTGTCAATGATGATAATGTAAAATCACTTGAAAAGATAGAAGCTATTGTCCGTCGTATGGCGACAGGCGTTGATAGTAAGTTATGGAATGATTATAGTAATCTTGATTTGAATTCTGATTTAATTGTGTTTGATATACATAGTCTTCTTGAAAGTGACGAAACAATTTTAAGAACACAATTTTTTAATATTCTTTCTTTATGTTGGAATATTATTAGTCAAAACCGAGAAGAACAAGTTATTTTAATTGTTGATGAAGCACACCTACTTATTGATCCAGATAACAAAGACGGTTTAGAATTTTTGAAAAAAACTAGCAAAAGAATTCGTAAGTATGCTGGAAGTCTTATTGTATGTACTCAAAATATGATTGACTTTACTTCCCCAGAAGTTGTTAGGTACGGTCAAGTTATTGTTGATAATTCAGATTATCAATTTATAATGGCGCAAGGAAGCGAAGAAATTATTTCTTTACAAAAAGTATTAAGGTTAAGTGATAATGAGCGTCGTTTTTTACAAACGGCAGGAAAAGGACAAGCACTTTTTGTTATCTCTCACGATAAAAGAATTCCTATTTTTGTTCATCTTCGCCAAGAAGAAAAAGAACTTTTTGGTAAAGGTGGTGGTCGATAATTAACCAAGTTACTAATGGAATTATAAAAGGAAAAATACTTATAGCACTTCTTCCAGTAGCTGGTATTATAATGATTATTCTTATCATTATATCTATTCTAGCTGCATTATTTGGAAGTGATACTGCTTTCTATCAATCTTATTTTGTTCTTCCATTTGATACTGATAACTATACAATCACTTCTCCATACGGGGAAAGAATTGATCCTATTAGTGGCGAGCAATCTTTCCATTCTGGTATTGATGTTGTTCCTACTTCATCAAATATTGTTGCGATTGCTGACGGTATAGTTGTTGTAAGTGAAGTCCAAGATATGGGTGGCGAAAGTATTATTATAGAACATAAATTAGGCGGTCAAGTCTATAGATCTGGTTATCATCATCTCAAAGAAAATTCAAGAGTTGTAAATGTTGGCGATCAAGTAAAGCAAGGTCAACAAATCGGGGTTATGGGTAGTACTGGTTATTCAACTGGTCCACATCTTCACTTCTCTTTGCAAAAATTTAGTGCGACTAATCAAAAATTTGAACGTACTGATCCTAGTATTGTAATCAACAATAAGATAAGTGCTAAAGAATATAATTTGTTTGATTATTCTACTAAAGATGATAATAACACTATGGGTGGTTATCAAAAACCTACACTTCCAGAGATAAAACCTTATAGTCCTAATCTTCCAAAAGTTGGTCCATAGTTATGGCCGAAGAATTTTATAAAAAACACTTCAAAAGTGGCGAGAAATTAGAAAAATAACAAGTTTTAAGTGTGTACGATTGTTACACACCCTAGATTTTATAAGGGGTTAAAAGTTAACGATTGTATAACAATTAAGGAAAATGTAAACACTTGTGTTTTCTTCAATGCCTTATGAAATAAGGCTAAACTCGCCACTGGCGAGTTGTTTGTAAACAGGGTTTATCCTGCTTTTAAAAGGTTGTTAAAATTATTGATTTTTTGATGTTTTTATGGCCGGAAGTATGGCCGAAGTTATGGCCTAAAGAAAGGAAATTTTATGAAATTATTTTTGATTATATTACTCATCAATATAGTAATCTTCACATTAGTTTTTTTGTTTTGTGTGTGTAAGGTTGCAAGTGTTACTGATGAAAAAATAGAACTTGAAAATTATAAAAAATATGGTGGTAAAAAATGAAATCTTTTTTATGGAAATGGAAATTGTTTTTTGGAAACTGTTACACTATATTTGATAAAGATAAAAACAAAATAAAAAAAATTTTAATCTATCATAAAAGAATTTATTTGTTAGATTAGATTTGAATTTAAAGGGGGTTATATAAATGAATGATAAAAAAAATACATATTTAAAAGTATTAGTAGATAATAAAACAGAGAATGCTTTTAGAAAAATTTTAGAAATTAAAGGACTTACAATTCAAGAAGTTTTAGAGAATATGCTAAAAGATTATATCTTTGAAAATCTTGATTGTATTATGATGACTAATGCAAGAACAAAATAAAAATGCTAATATCATAGCTTTTAGATTAGATCCATACAAAAAACAGTTACTACAAGATCAAGCAGAAAAAAATAATATGAAGATTAGTGAATATTGTAAAAATGTTTTGTTAGATAATTTGGATCAAACAATGCTTTTGGATAGTCAAAAAAAATTAAGAGAACTTATAATTGAAACAGTTGCAGACGCTAACGAGAAACAATTTTATAAAATACTTACTATGATAAACAAAAACAACATTGGAATTGAAACTATCATCTTACAAAATGATATGACATATAAATACTTCGATATTCCACAAACAAGAGATGAACTTAATTCTCATCTTGTAAGCCACCCTATAACAGAAGTAGCACGCGAACAAGTTTTAAAAAATATTCGTGAACTTCGTAGCAAAAAGGACAACATAGATGAGCAAGAGTAATATTGTTACTAGAATAAGATATAAAAAAGATGTGAACTTTCAAAGATTAGTTGGTGGTTGGTGCAAGTATGTGTCAAAGGACGGAGCAAATGGAAGATCTTTAAGAGATTTTTCTTCCGTCAATGACTTGTACGAAAAAGAATTAGGAATATTTGATGATACAAAAGAAACAGAAGAACATTACATTTGGGGTAAGAATGGCGATGTTTCCAAGCGAGAAATATTAACAGAAGTACCAAAAGATAAAACTGGTCGTATGTGGACTTTGGTTATCTCTTTCCCACCAGATTTTGCTTTGGAATCTGGACTAAAAACAAAACAAGATTATTATATGATGACTAAAGCTATTATGCCAAAGTTTATACTTGATAATGATTTAGATCTTACTAACACTAGGTGGTATGCTAGTCTTCATAAAGATACCGATAATCCACATTTACACATATCAATTTTTGAACTAGAAGAAACTAGAAAAAAAGATACATTAGAAAAAACAACGATGAAATATTTAAAGAGTAACATCGCTTCTTATTTAGTTGATAACACATCATTTTATAAGGATCAAGATTATTTACTTCTTGGTCTTGATTATAAAATTAGAAAAAGCAATTATACTAAAGTAAATAAAGAATTATTTTTTTCTGATAAATTTAGAAAGAATTTGAACAAAGATTTATTATCCTTATATGAGAAACTTCCAAAGCGTGGACGACTTCAATATAATTCTAAAAATTTAGATTATTGTCGCAAAGATATTGATAAGATTATAGAAAAAATTTTATATCACGATAAAATAAAATATGATTTTGAAAAGTACTATCACTCTTTGGAATCAATAGAAAGAGAACAAAAAAAGTTATATGGTAATTCTAAAAATAATAAGTACATAGAAAATAAAATGAAACGTCTTTATTCTAAAATCGGAAATGATATTTTGTATAATTTCAAAGTTTATAATTCAAAAGACTTTTTAAAATATCAAAAAGAATTTTTGGAAATTAACATTATGAATATGAACTTCGTTAGTAGAAATATAAAAAAGAAAACTACAATCATTAAACACGCAACTGAACTTTATAAATTAGGAAAACTCGCTTCTCTTTCTGATAGTGATATTAAAAAGTTATTAGAAAAATGGATCAAGAAATCTAAAATAAATTATGATGTAGAATTGTTATTTAATGCTGTTTCTAACACTAGAGAAGAAATAAGTGTTACTGACTTCTATAAAGCACTTTCCCATTTAGGATATACAAAAGAAAGATATGATACATACAAAAATAAGTCATTCTACAAAAACTTACGATTTAAACAATTTGTAAAAAAAGCAAATTATTATTTATTAGTTGAAACAAAAAAAGAAGAACAGTTTTTACTTGAACTTTTAGAAAAAGAACTTCAAGGCAAGGATATTTAAGGGGGTATAATTATAAAGAAATATTTTAATTACATATTAGTAGTTATTATTTCTTTATTGCTTCTTACATTCATTATTACAAACTTTGTTGTTTGCATACAAAATAATTTTGAATTAAGATTTATTTATAATATCAATGAAGTTATTAACATTATTTTAAAAGATAAAAATATTTTGATTGGCATTCTTCTAACAGAATGTCTTTTTATTTTAGCATTATTATATTACAAATATAGTTTCAAAATTAGAAATACAAATAGTACAAATGGTGTACCTAAAAGAGTAAATAGTAATGAATTTGGTAGTAGTACTTTTGCTACTATGAAAGAAGTAAGAAAAAACTTCACTACTTGGCGATTTAATAAAAATAACAAGTCAGGTGGTATGGTTGTTGCAATAAAGGATAATGACTATTACATCGATACTAGCTCGAATCACACCTTAATAATCGGAAACACTGGTAGTGGCAAAACGGTATCGATAATTGATCCATTGATATTTAACCTAGCAGACAGCGGCGAAAGTATGATAATCAATGATGTTAAGGGCGAACTATATAAAACTACTTACGATTATTTAAAAAAGAAAAATTATAACATTAAAGTAATCAATTTAAGAGATACATCGAATAGTGATTTTTGGAATCCACTCACGATTGCTTATGAATATTTTAAAGAGAACAATTTTGAAAAAGAAATTGAAACAATTAACGACTTATCAAATGCAATTTGTGAAGATGTTACTTCTCGTGATAAGTATTGGCAAGAATCTTCATCTTCTGTTTTAAGTGCTTTGTGTCTAGCTTTGATTGAAGACGCAAAAACGGAAAGTCAAATACATTTCCATTCTATTTATAATTTATTAGTTGAACACGGAGCAAAAAAGTATGGCGATCAAAACTCACTTGATAAGTATTTTAGTGATCGTCCTTTTGGAAGTACTGCAAAAAACCTTTATTCAACGGGTAACTTTGCTCGTGGCGAAACAAGGGCTACCATATTTTCCATTCTAGCGTCAAAATTAAGAGTTTTTGGAGATACTGGTATTAGTTATATGACTAGCAAGACTTCGTTCAATATAAGGGATATAGGTAGGCAAAAAACTGCTATCTTCCTAATTATCCCTGATGAAAAAATTTCGCGTCATTTCATCGGCAGTTTATTCATTAACCAAGTTTATCAAGTTTTAGTAGAAGAAGCGCAAAAAGAAAAATTGGGTACTCTCCCTATCAGAGTAAATTTTATTCTTGATGAATTTTCTAATATGGTTAAGATTGCTGAATTTTCAAAAAAACTTACAGTAGCAAGATCAAGAAATATTAGATTTTATTTAGTTATTCAAGACTTTAATCAATTACAAGAAAATTATAGAGAAATGGCGGGTACAATTAAGTCAAATACTAGTAACTGGGTTTATCTCTCTACAAATGATTACAATACTGCTCACGAACTCTCAAATAGAATCGGAAAATATACAATTTCTACAACTAGAACATCATCTTCTAATCGTTATGGAAAAGCAGACTTCAATCTTTCTTCGGATACTTCTCTTACTGGTCGTGATTTGATTACTGCAGATGAACTTATAAATTTTAAAGTTGGCGAAGCTATTATATTGAGAACTAGAATGTCGCCTATCAAAACAAATCTGAAACAAATAAGTGATTATCCTTTTAAATATAAAGTAACTGATGTAATAGAAGTCAAACAAGATGAATTTCATAAACTAGAACTTTTTGATCTTGATACTTTTAGAATTGAAAAAGAATTATTTTCAAATAATGGCCAAGATCAAGATGTACCTATAAAAAAAGCAAGTCCAACCAGAAAGAGAAAACCTAAAAATGACACTACATAATCAAACTATGAATTTGTTTAATTTTGAATATCCATATATAAAACTAGATAAGAGTAATGTTAAGGTTGGAACATTTTTTTCTGGAATTGGTAGTCCTGAAATGGCATTGGAAAGATTAAAGAGAAATGGTGTTATAAATGATTACGAATCGGTATTTTTTTGTGAAGTAGATAAGCACGCGATAAAAAGTTATTGTGCTATACATAATAAAAGTCCAAAAGATAATCTTGGGGACATAACCAAAATAAATGGTGCTGATATTCCTTATTGTGATATATGGATCGGTGGCTTCCCCTGTCAAGACATTTCAATGGCAGGCATTCGTCGTGGTTTTGATTTTGGAAGTCGTACTCGTTCTTCTCTAGGTTGGAAGATGATACAATTTCTAAAAGAAGTGAAAGATCCACCTAAAGTTGTTATTTTTGAAAATGTGGCTGCAATTACTCATTCTAAATTTAGGAAAACTCTTAATTTATTTAAAAATGATTTGGAAGAATTAGGATATTCTTTATATGATGATGTTCTTTGTGCATTAGATTATGGAACACCACAAAATCGTGAAAGATATTTTCTTGTTGCGATCAAAGGACAATACTTATATCAATTTCCACAAAAAATGAAATTAAAGTTAAGACTTAAAGATTTGTTAGAAAAAGAAATTGATCCTAATCTTGTTTTATCCGAAAAAGTCTCATTTGATTTACAGAGTTTTGTAGCGAATAAAGATTATACAAAAGATTGTAAGTTGATATGTAAAAATTTGAAAGATAAAAGAAGAAAATATGTAATAGATTTATATAGATTTATTGACGGTAAAAATAAATGTGGTCGTGATACATCAAGCAAATATAATCAAACCGCTAGACTTTGGTCTATAAATGGATATTGTCCCACACTAACTGCGAATTCTACAGAAGATACCAGTAAAATGATTATCTATCGTGATAATTGTTTTTTTGTGAAAAAAATTAGTCCTTTAGAAAGTTGGCGTTTTATGGGTTTTAGTGATGAAGACTTCTACAAGGCAAAAAATATTGGAACTTCTAATCGTCAATTATTCAAGCAAGCTGGGAATAGCATTGCTACAAATGTGATTTATTATATTTTAAAGAATTTATTTTAGTAAATAATATTTCAGTAAAAACATAGAAATATATGCAAAAAAATGTTATAATTAACTTATAGAAGTAATATCTAATAGTGTTAGATGATGAATTCTAATCTTGGTTATTAAGGAGTGTTTGTATGAGTAATTTAAAACTAGATTCAGATGAAGGTATCATAATTCAGACTACTGATGTAGAACGATACAAAGATGAAGAATACATTGAAGTCTATGAGATGTATTTAACTAACAAAAATTTAATTTGTGTTTATGAAAAATTAAATGGTTTGTTTTCAAAATCAGAAGAATTGGTGGATAGATTGTCATTAACTAATATTAAAGTTGTAAAAAATAATATTCAAGTATTTGAAATTGATAACGAAGAATATGGAATGGGTTTACAACTATATTTTAAAGACGGAACAAATGAATTCTTTATATTTGATAAAGAAAAAGAATTGCATAAGTGGTATAACAACATAATTGAAACTATTAAAAACAACTCACCAAGTACCAATATAAAAACACAAGTGATTGATGAGCGTAAAGAAAGTAAAATCAATGAAAATGATTTAGATGATGTTAAAAATGAAGAACATATTTATTGTCCTGATTGTGGAGAAAAATTAAAAAGCGATTCAAAATTTTGTAATTCCTGTGGTAGTGCAATAAATAAAGAAATAACAGATACAGAAAATAAAGTTCAAGAAACTACAAAAGATGAGCTGATTACAGAACGAAAAAATGTTTATGATGGCTATATACATAAATGCCCTAATTGTGGCGAAGTTCTAAAGTCTTTTGTTTCTAATTGTCCTGCTTGTGGACATGAATTAAGAAGTACAAAAACATCAAGTGTTGTAAATGAGTTTGCTCAAAAAATAGAAAAAGTCAAGTCTATGGAACAAAAAATAGAACTTATTCGTAATTTTTACATTCCTAATACTAAAGAAGATATTTATGAATTTTTTATACTTGCAACATCCAATATTAGTGCTGGTGGTTATGATGTTGAAGCTTGGTATTCAAAATTAGAGCAAACTTATCATAAAGCAAAACTTTCTTTCGGAAATGAAACTGAATTTCAGTATCTTAACCAATTATATAATAAAACAAAGAAACAAAAAAAGGCACATTTTTTAATAAACAATATTAAACGTTCTAGATTCTTGCAAAGTTTATTATTAGGTTTATTTGGGGGAATATTGGTAATTACTGGCTTCTTTTTGGGGTCGCTTTCTAATAATCCTGATTCTCCATTTTATATGATTGCGATGTTAGGACTTATCCCACTTTTTGGTGCAGTATTTGCTATAAGTAATATAAAAGATGAAGACAAAGATGAAAAAAAGAACAATAAATTATAAAAGAATGTTATCACATAACTTATAAGTAAAATTAAGGAGTGTTTATATGAGTAAGTCAAAACTAAATTTAGATGAAAATATCATAACTCAAACTACTGATGTAGAAGAAATTAAAGGAACTATAAAAGATAAGCAAATCACAGAACGAAAAAATGTTTATGATGGCTATATACATAAATGCCCTAATTGTGGCGAAGTTCTAAAGTCTTTTGTTTCTAATTGTCCTGCTTGTGGATATGAATTAAGAAGCTCAAAAGCTAATAGTTCTGTTAGTGAATTGGCAGCAAAACTTGAAAAAATAGAATCACAAAGAGAAAATACAAAGAAAAGCACATTGACTTCTTATTTTGGAGTTGATAAATTATCAAAGGAAGATGAACAAAAAATATCACTTATACGTAGTTTTCCTATTCCAAATACAAAAGAAGATTTATATGAATTTATTATATTATCTTATTCAAATATTGATATAGATGTATATAAAAACCAAGGCAATATGGAAAATGCAAAACGTGAAGTATCTAATGCTTGGAAAGCAAAATTTGAACAAGCATATCAAAAATCAAAAATTATATTTAAGAATGATCCTAAAATGTCAGAAATACAAGCAATGTATGATGATACAAATAAAAAAGTACATAAAGCTGAGACTTTTATATGGAAAATGTTAGGCATTAATTTTGGTGTATTATTCGGTGTTATAATTTTATTTTCCATTATATTTGGTAGTAGTACATCAACACCAGAAGAAAAAGAAAAACAAAAATTAGATGAGATTATTAGTGAAATAAAAACAGCACTAGAAAACAAAGACTATAAATTGGCTTTGCTAAATACGGAAAGTCTTGATTGTGAAAAAGATTTTACAAGTGATGAAACAAAGCGAAAATGTAAAGTACAAAAAGAATATTGGATAGATAAAATTACAAATGAAGAAGTTTTAAATAAAGATAAAACAGAAGAACAAAAGAAAAACGATTCAACATTTCAAGTAGATAAAAAAGAAATAGAAGAATTTACAAAAGGATTTGAGAAAGCTGAATTTTCAAAATATAACTCTCCTGCTGAAAAAAATGGTTTAGGTGGTACAAAAATATACATTAAAGGACATCTGGAAAAAACGGAAATATTAGAAACTGGAGAATATACTGGAATTCTGGGCTTTATTAAAGATGATAATGGAAATAAGTGGGTTATTACACTTAATACCCTACCTTTTGTAACAGAAAGTCATTATAATAGTGCAGTAAAAAAAGAAATCGTATGCAATGTAGTTTTTGAAGGATTTAGTGAAAAATATAAAATGCCACATATATCTCTTAATGAAATGTTAGTTCTTGAAAATGGAACAAAGTTTGATGGCATACAAAAAATAATAGGAGAATAAACAAAGAAAGGAATATAATTATGGGAATATTTGAAAAAAATAAAAAAACTGGGAGTTTTATGGACGAGATTAGATGTGATGAATCATCATATTTAATTTGGAAATGGCATCCTACTGGATCACAATTAGGCGAAAATAATAGAGAAAATGCTATTCGCTGGGGATCATCATTACGTGTAAAAGACGGAGAAGTTGCTGTTTTCGTATATAAGCAAAAAGACGGGACTATGCAAGATTTTATTGTCGGACCATTCGATAAAATTATTAAAACAGATAATTTCCCGATACTTGCTAGCATTGTTGGGTTGGCTTACGAGGGCGGTACACCATTTCAAGCAGAAGTATATTTTATAAATCTTGCACAAATAATTCAAACAAAATTTGGAGTACCATTTTTTGATGTATATGATCCTAGATTTGATGATTTTGGTGTTCCTGTATCAGTAAGGGGAACTATTAGTTTTAAAATTAGTGATTACAAGGAGTTTATCAAACTTCATCGACTTAGTGATTTTAATCTTGATGAATTTCAAAATCAAATTCGTGACGCAGTAATAAGATATGTAAAAAATGTAGTTGCAAATGTTCCAACTCAAAATAACATTCCACTAGTACAAATTGAAACCAAAACAACTGAAATCAACAATGCTATAGAATTAGATGTTAAAAATAGATTAAAAGAAAATTTTGGTGTTGAAGTTTCTGGACTTGATATAGCAACTATTGAACTTGATAAATCAAGCGACGGGTATCGTCAACTTATGAGTGTAACAAAAGATATTGCAACAGCAACAACAAAAGCAGAATCAGAAGCAAGAATTAAAGATATTGCTGATAAGCAAAGAATAAACATTGAAAATTACGAAGAAACATTACGTATTCAAAGAGAAGAAGGTCAATATGCACAACACAAGCAAACTCAAACATCAAATATTGGAGCTTTCCAAATCGAAAAACAAGCAGAAGTTGGAATTGCTGGTGCAAATGCTTTAGGTAAAATGGGCGAAAATGGTGCGGGAAGTGTTGATCTAGGAAATGGAGCAACTGGTTTCAATCCAGTAGCTATGATGGCTGGAATGGCTGTTGGCGGAGCTGTCGGACAAAATATTGCTGGAACAATGAACGGTATTATGTCAAACTTAAATTCATCTCAACCAGAGATAACTCCACCACCACTTCCTATTTCTAAATATTATGTTGCAAATAACGGTCAACAAACAGGACCATTTGATGTTAGTACATTACAGCAAATGGCAGACAATGGCAAATTAACTAAAGATAGTTTAGTTTGGAAAAAAGAAATGGCAAAATGGGAACGTGCAGATTCTGTTGATGAACTTAAAGATTTATTTATAACTCCACCACCACTTCCAACTGAACAAGATTAGTTATAAGTTAGTTAGATTATCACTTTTGATAATCTTTTTCTTTGAAACTATTTAATTATTTTAAAATCGTGATATAATGAAGTTGTGATAAGTCAGAATATTGTATTAGGTCATATACTAATTGACTTTTAAATTGTATTACTGTATGATAATACATACTCTGTCAAAACTTTATTAAGGAGCAGTATGTATGAAAAATGAGCAGTATATCAAACTTCGTGATCAAGTATCAGAAATGAATAAGATTAACGATGAAATAAGTTTAATAAATTGGAATCGTGAAGACGGTCCAAAGTTTTCATCTGTAGAAGATATGAAAGATTTTGAAAAGAAATTAAAAAATAATGAATTTGATTATTTCTTTGATAAAGAAAATAATAACTCTATTCTAGATACAAGAGATGTTATTATTGAAAGTTTTTCTCATACATTAGAAGATATTTCATTTTACATATATACATTTAAAAACCAAAGCAATTCTAATTATGTTACATATATGGCATTATCAAATATTCAGGATAATGGTAATATTGACAAATTATGTGGCAATTCCACTTCTAATAAGGAATTGGCACATAACTACTTTGAAAATCTAAAACTAGCTATTACAACAAATAGTATTGAAGATATTTTAGATAATTTAATTGTAGGTGCAGAAAAAACATTATTATCTTTAAAAAACAAATTGTCAAAATTAACTAGTGAAAACTAGTTTTTTTTAATAAGGGGGTTGAAATTATAGATATAGAAAAACTATTGAATGATTTAAAAAATTATTCTAAAACTAATGAATATGATAAAATTAAGAATATAACATTAAAGTTTGAAAAAGACTTTTTAGATAATTGTAAGAATGAATATGAATTTAAAAATTTGATTGATGACTTATCTCTTTATAGTAATTATACAGTTTTAAATACCTTACTAATAAAATGTCAATATCCTAATTTTCTCTCTTTAGGAACAAAACAATTTTATAAAGATCAAGGTATCAAATTATTGGATAATGCTATCCCTATTGAGATATTAACACCGATCAATGAAGAATATATCTCTATAAAAGAAAATGAACAAGAATTAGTAAAAAATATAAAAGATTTAAGTAAACAAGAAATAAAAAAATATTTTGATAAGGAAGATAAAAGTATTGTTTTTCATCATAAAGACTTCAAAGGTCTTAACTCTACCATTTTATATGATGTCAAAGATACTGATATGAGAAAAGTTGATTATGATAAAGGGCCTCTACCGGCTCTTTTTTATTCCAGTTATGATGATATTTACAATAGTTTTATTAAGGCATTGTATGCTGACGGGTACAAAGTAAAATATGTTTCAATGAGTAATAAATATTCTTTCGATAAGGATAGTAAAACAATTAGTTTAAAGCAAGGTTTAAATAAGAGAATACATTTAATGATAGCACTCGATATTTACACAAATAATATTTCTTCCAATGATATGGAAAAAGAAATGCTAGATATGGTTATTTCAAGAAGAATTGGAATAGATAAAGACGATGTTTCTTTTGAGAGATTTCAATCTTGGTATAAAAAACAAGATATGAAAACTGTTGATAATTTACTAAAACTGATTGTAAATAAAGGAAGAAAATTTGCTGATAACTTTAATAGATTTTATGAATTAGATATGCAGAAACAAGAAAGTTTATATTTAGATGATGAGAAAGGCCTATATGACGACTTTTCTCTTTTTTCATAAAGGGCGCTGACAATAATTTTCTAGCGCGTTATAATTCGATTATAAGGTGGTGGGAAAATGAAAATCAACAGTTATGATCAAGCATATAACATTCATAAACAAAGAAAAATTAAAGTACATTATGTTGATCTATTATGTGAAATTCTTTTATTAACCTATGAGTTTTCTTTCAAAGACAAAACAAAGAAAGATGTGTTAAATGAACTTCCGGGTATTAGAGAATTTAAAAGTACAGAAGTAAATAAAATTTATAATGATAGTCTTAAGATGTTAGAACTAAAATATCAAATTAAAGTTTTAAATGATAGTCCATTAAAGTTTAAAAAAGAAAGTGAGATGTAACAAATGATTAAAAAAAATGAACTTGCAGAAAGTATGTATAATGCACTTATATTATACAAAAAGGAATTTAAAAAATTTCAAGATGATAGAATGAGAAAAATCAAAAAAAATTATAATAAGAAAAATGCTATAATTACTATAAATAATTTAATGGCAGAATTTTTTATTGACGATACATTACTTTCTATTGTAACAAATAATAAAAAAGATTCTGTAGAAAGAATTATGAAATATTTAGATGATAAAGAAATAGTAAATGAAATAACTGGTTTAGTTGAAAATGCTATTGATATATTTACACCATTAAATGAAATAGATGATACTATGTTATTTTTCTACGATAAAGTAGATAAAAAAATATACAAAGAAGTTGTTATTGAAAAATTTGGAAATGGTTATTTAAAATATTGGGATCTATTTGTTTTAATGAATGATCTTGAAAATAATATAATAAATTATAGGCAATCACTTACTCATTAGTGAATATAATATAAAGAATAGACATAAAACTCTATTCTTTTCTTTTGCTTTAATAAGATTTTAAAGGGGGTTAAAAATTGAAGAATAAAAAGGTAACTTATAAGATTATAAATGAATTTAATGTTGATGATGATAAAACAAAGGACGATTTAAAACTACTATTTAATAAAAAACTTTTAAAGGTAATACTTTCTATTGAAAAAAATGTATATGGGCGCTGTAATTCCTAAACGAGCGCGTTATAATATTATTATGTTATCAATGAATTCTGTTAAATTAGTAAAGGAGCTAAATTTAATATGAAGAAAATAATTGAAACAGTTGATATTATTATAAGGAGAGTGGTACTTTATTTAAGACTATCAAAAGAAGATGTTGATAAACCTACCAAAGAAGCTATTAGTGAGAGTATTAAGAATCAAGAACTAATGCTTCGTGAAGAAGTTGCAAAACACCCAGATTGGGAAATTGTAGGTGTTTATTGTGATGAAGACTTTTCAGGAGCTGGAACATATAGGCCAGACTTTGAAAGAA
The DNA here is from genome assembly GCA_910583945.1 of uncultured Bacilli bacterium. Taxonomy (GTDB): domain Bacteria; phylum Bacillota_I; class Bacilli_A; order RF39; family UBA660; genus MGBC108787. The sequence goes on along the minus strand of CAJTYF010000002.1, from coordinate 39,048 downwards.
TGATTACATCTTGTGAAAATGGCGAAGTTGATATTGTTTTATGTAAAAGTCAATCAAGATTTTCAAGAGATATGGAAGTCATCGAAAAATACTTACATAATAAATTTCTTATGTGGAATGTTAGATTCGTTAGTATTGTAGATAATGCTGATACTGATAATAAAGGTAACAAAAAAGCAAGACAAATCAATGCACTTGTTAATGAGTGGTTTTTGGAAGATTTATCTGATAACATCAAAGCGACTTTTCGTACAAAATGGCAAAATGGCGAATGTACTGCTTCTTTCGCAAAATATGGGTTAATGAAAGATATAAAGAATAAAAATCATTTACTTATTGATCCTATTGCTAGTGAAGTTTTAAAACAAATTGCTGATATGCTTTTCGCAGGATATGGGCAAGATAAAATTGCAAAGACTTTGGAAGATAAGAAAATTCCTAGTCCTTATGAATATAAAGCGATGAATGGTTGTAAATTAAAACTTCCTATTTCAAAGAAAGAAGATAAATATTCTATTTTAAAAGCTGGTCAATATATTGTTAGAATTTCTTTATATAATGAGTACAAACAGATTTTAAGAAACATAAAATCAATTTATGTATTTGGTACTGATAATCAAAAAGAATATAATTCAAAATTTCATATTAGAGTTAGATCCATAAGTGAAGATTTAAAGTTATACTATACTACTGATAATTTATCATCTAGTATAGATAACCTAGATTTTAATAATATTGATTTTTCTAGTGATGTATGGCACGAATTAAAAACAAATGATATGATTCCAGATGATGTCTATTATATTGGAAGTGCAAATACTGAATTAGATAGACTAATAGAAACTGGTTTTGAAATAGAAATAGAACTTGAAGAAAACAAAGGACATAATACTTATAAAATGTTTACAAAATCAAAAGCAGATGATACCGATACACAATTTAATTTTGAATATGAAATAAGAAGAAGATACAAATGGTCTGGACGTGTTATTTATAATATGTTAAGAGATCCTATTTATAATGGTACTTTAATACAAGGTAAAACTAGAAGAATAAGTTATAAAAATCATAAATGTATTAGCGCTAAAAAAGAACATTGGGTAACTAGTGAAAGTGCTCTTGAAAAAATATTTGATGATGAAAAATGGTTATCTATTCAAGCAAAATTAGATGAAGTAAGTAGATCTGGAGCAAATGGTATCAAACATATCTTTTGTGGAAAAGTTTATTGTGCTGAATGTGGTAGTATTTTACGAAAGAATAGTAGTTGTCATAACAAAGATAGTGAAAAAGTAGAATATCTACTTTGTAAGGACAAAGAGAATAAATGGGCAAATTGTGATAATAACAAGTCAATTAAGTTAAATGTATTGCAAGATTATGTTCTAGCTGCTATGAATGGTTTATTAGATGAATTTTATAGTAAAGACACATTAAAAGAACTTCACAAAGAAGTTATTGATAAAGACTTATTCAAAAGTCAATTAGATAGTTTAAATAAAGAAAAAACCGATATTCAAAATCTTATAAAAAGAAAAAAAGAGATATTTCAACAGCTTTATGAAGATCGTGCTACTGGAATTATTGATGATAATGATTTCACTTCCCTACGAGCAAAGTATAAGGAAGATGTAGATAAGTTAAGCGAAAGATTATCTACTATAGATAATGAATTAAAGTTAATTGAAATGAAACAAAACAAGTTAAAAGATCGAGATAGTCTTCTTTCAAAGTATAGACATTTCGATGTTCTTACACTAGAACTACTTGATGAATTTATAGATAAGATCAAGGTAGGAAAAATTGATGATGAAACAAATACTAGAGAAATTAAAATCGTTTGGAACTTCCAAACTTAATAAATTACTTATGTGTGGATAATGTCATCGGTGCAACACCACCAGCACCGGTGCCGGAGCTATTACCAAAGTAGTAGACATTAGCGAAGCCAGAAGAATTAGATACATTTCTTAACCAATACCAATAACTTCTGTTGGTAATATATTGTGGTGCAAGTCTAAATAACGGCAATTGGCAGTTGTCAGATGCAATTTCATATCCACTTGATGACCATGCTATAGAACCATATACTTGTACTTCGTTCATTAAATCTAATTTTCTTGAATACCAAGACCAATTATTAGAACATCCACTATTAGTACCATATCTATTATATCCCGTGGCATTTATAGAATTAGTAAGTACATTTCTATATTCAATAACATGATTACCGAATACAGGAGTAATGTAAGTAGAAAGAACACTTGGTAAAGTTTCTGTATACATTTTACTTCCCACATATCCTCCAACTGTTGTATTTGTATCATTCATACAAGCAGTAGTTAAATGCTTATCAGGAACAATAATTGCATGATGAGTTGTCAATCCACTACCTTGGTCGCCCTTATTATAGTATACATCAAATCCTGCAATTCTCCAAGTGATGTTGTTCTTAATTATATAATCTCCTACATATAAATCATTAAAATTACCTGATGATATTCTTGTAAATAAAGAACCATCATTTAAATAACTTGTTATATCTTTACCTCTAAAGATTGAATTATGAAATCCTGCATTTGCAAAATTCAAATTATTTATTCCTGTTATTTTATCATTTAAAACTTTACCCTGATTAGCACTTAATGCTCCTGTTTTACTTGTGCTTGTTAAATTATCTACAATAGTAGGTATGGTTGGTTTATTACTTAAATCATTATAAGAACCACTTGTAGCAACTGTTTTAAGATTATCAATAATATTATCCTTTTCTTCTGTATAAGAGGCAGTAGTAGCATCCAAAATGTTTTTATTGTTATGTGTATGTCTTGATGAAGTATTACTATCTACATTTTGCTTATATGTATTAGTAAAATCATTGCTTGATAATCCTTTCCCTGCTTGAACATGAACATAGACACCATTTTTAACATTAAATGTGAGTTTTCCTCCTACAGTCTTTAATTCTATTGTAGAATTATCACCATAGTACTCATTTACAAGTTCACTAACAGGTATTTCTATTGTTTCATCATTAGCCAATACTAAAACCAAACTTTTTTTAGTTTTATCATAATGCCCATCTGTTACAATTAACTCCAATGGTAAATCAATAGTTACTGTTGTATTGTTATATTTAGTAAAAGTTAAAACTCCTGTTGTAGAATTATAAGAAACAGATTTAAATGCTTCTTTTATATTTTCTAATGAAGTTTCAAAGTTTTCTTCTAAATTGGAGCATTGTTGAATTAAATTATCTAAAATTGGGTAATTATCTTGCTCTACTATTTCTTTATCTGCATCAAAATCTCCATCAATAACAATGATTTTACCTCGTGATGTATTAGTTAGTTTACTATTAGAGTCATATAAAGACACACTAAATAAATAAGTACCTGCCTGATTAAAAACAGACTCTTTAACAAACACTACATTGTTATTTTCAATTTTAGAAGCATAATGTATTCCATTTGGCTTTATCATATAAAACATTGCAGTTGTATAATCAGTTTTACTTAATTGAAAATTAAACTCTATTGAATTATAATCTCCTTTTGTTACTCTTATTTCCTCATGAGTTATACTATCGCATCCCTCAAAATTAACTAAAATATCAAATTTTTTATTTTTCATATAAAATCCCTCCTAACTTATACGAGTCCATAAATAAAAAGTCTTATCTACACCACTTATCAACTTGCCTGATGTAATCAATTCCCATGTACCTTTAAAATAAGTAGATGGATTAACATTATTAGTTGTCATTTTTGTTGAACCAACAGGAAATATATCAAAGAAGTCTATATCACTTACAAATAGACTATCATCTTTTGATGGAAAACAATTTATTCCTACTGATTGCATTATTGTATCTATAAATAATATAGGTAATCCTTTTGCAATCTGAAAATTATAAGTTGTACTACCAAATTTATCTTGGATTACAACTTGAAAATCCCAAACATAAAGTTTATTGATAACAATTGTTACCTCTTGATTATTATTCAATGATACATAGTTTGAATAAGTTGATGTATTAGATTTTTTGTATCTATATTTTATTGATACTATGCTATTTTTACTATTAACACTTGATATAGATGTATTTACTTTTAATTTTGTTTCATCTTCATAGTTATTTATTCTTCCTGCAGTAATATTTCCAATAGGATTTACCCAATCTAATATAGTTATGGTTTTAGAAATAGTTGTACTATTACCTCTACTGTCTATAACCTTTACTGAAACTGATAAATTTTTACTAGAGTTTACCTTTCCATAATTTATGGTTGATGCACTTGTTTTAGTTTGTGTATTTCCATTAAATGTTATCTCATATCTTGCAATAGATGCAGAGTTACGAGCAGTCGCCCCTGTAAATGTTACTTTTAAATTGGAAACATTTCTAACTATATGTTGATTATTTTTTGTAATATTCACAATATTAGTATCACTATCTAAATAAGTCAATTGATTATTATTAAAAGTAGGATTAGAATTAACAACTTTAGCAGTAAAATTCCATGATTTTGTTCCAATATGAACTCCATTTGAATATGTATAACAGGTAATAGTGCCTACTCCTGAATTAGCATTTGGTATTTGAGAATAAAAACTTGTTGGAAGAGTCCATGAACAGGATGCTCCAACATTTGATGCAATCGTTCCTGATAAATTACCAAAAGCATAAGTTAAAGTATGTACAAAATTAGAAGATGCCCTACTAATGTTTATTGTTACTGCACTACCAATATTTCCTGTACCTCCACTACCACTTGATGCTCTAGGTATTGTTGGTAAACTCCAACTACCACTTCCTGTTTGGTAAGTACCATAATTATAAATTGTAGCACCACCATCTGCTCCAAATGATTTTGTTCCATCATTGTTATGATATATTCTTGTAGTTCCACTTGCTAAAACTGTTCCAACTTTTAATTGTACTTTAGTGCTACTTTGAGTAAATACTCTCCCACCATTTACATTTAAATAACCATTTAATGTATAGTACCATGTACTAGAATTACTACCTGAACCTATAAAATTCCAACCAATATCACTATAGTTTCCACTTATATCTTGGCTATTTAACCACCAATTAAAGGTTATATTTCTGACACCACCATAAGTGCTTGTAGTAAATGAACCACTATTTGCCATATTCTAACCTCCTTGTGCAACCGAAACAAAACCGACACCATTATTGGTATCAGTTTCAATTGGTATCATCCTTAATTTACTTGCAATTGTAATTTCCTCTTCTACAACTGACTTCTTTTGATGAAATTCATCACCATCAACCCAATATGTTTTATTACCATCTGCATCAAATCCTGCAAATCCAACATCAGGATTGATTTTTATATAAGAATTATCCTCATTAAAAAAAGTTAATCCTGTCTTATCTATTAGACATATTAACTTATTTGCTTCATCGTATAATTCCATTACACCTGCTTCATTTAAATTAGAACCAAGTTTTAATGTTCCACCTTTAATCATATCTGCAACTAAATTGATAACATTTATCTTTTGCATATTTAAAGTACCATCAATAGTCCATGCAGAATTAAAAGTACCATTTATACCTGTTTGACTAAAACCTATTCCTCCATTACTTATCATCAATACATTTTTTGCTTGTTCCTTTGGAAGTCTATCTACAACAAGAATTTTATCACCATCATAAATACAATAAGACTCACTCATAGAGTTCTTAATAATCTTTGTTGCTTCTTTTAATTCTGTTTCTAATTTAATAACAGTTTCTTCTTTACTTTTATTAACTTCATTTGTAATAGATGATGTTACTGTATCAATTAAATTTTTTAATTTACTTTTGAAATTTCCAAATTCAATTTTGGTATATTTTTTAGCAATACAATCATATTCAATGGCTATAACATTTGTAGTTAAATCAATTTTACATTTTGGATGCTTTACATAAATAACATCCCCTACATCAGAAACTTTTTCAATATAAGCATCTACAGAATAATTAACTTTAGGAAATTTATTATTTTCAAGATGAGTAGTTGCCTTATATCTTAAATCCTTTATAAGTGCTTCCTTATACCTTTCCTCATCAAGAACTCCATCATCTTTATAATCATCCTCTACAATATCGTTTTGGTCGAAAGATACTACTTTTGTATGTGGTATATCATATAATTCTTCTGATACTTCTAAATATGTTTCAGGTAGTAAAATACCATCTTTTCCAACAGGTAAAATTTTGGTTACAACATTATCCCAATTTTCTTTTTGCTTAATGGTTTTGATGTTTTTTGCATAAGATAATACAATGCCTCTATCTTGCCCAATTTTAGACCTTATGGCGATATTAAAGTTATCTCTGTCTAAATGTCCTCCCCATCTATCAATAACTGTTGATATGGCTTCTTCTAGGCTTTTTCTGACACATCTATAAGAAGATATATTTGATACATCGGAAATAGTTGTAAATGGAGTAGGATTATCACAAGCATTATTAAGATGGTCTAGTGCATCATTACAATTTTTATCTACTACAAAACTATCTTTAATAATGTAATTCTCACTATCAAAATAAACATGATAGGCTCTTGCAGACACTTTGTTATTATCAATGTCAGGATTAGTTAATCTAAATGCTTGGTATCCCCATGGTGTAGATGCTCTAATTATCATACCTGCCTGATAATATTCAAGATAATCAACCTTATCTTTTATATCTAAATAATAATCCCCATTATCTTCTTTTCTTATTAAAGCCTTTATTGGTTTTAATATCTTAATTCCATTATCTTCAAATAATCTTTCTGTAGATGGATAAACACTAATCATATTATAACCACCTCGACTTTGGCTCTACCTTTATTTTAGTTAAGTTACCTGTCCAAGTAATTATACTTACACCACTTTCTAAAATAGGAAATTCACCTGACATATTTCTATTTTTAAGAATTTCATTTTTGTATGCTTCCTCATTGATAGAGTCAATCACAACAAAATCATCATCTATATCAATAGAAAAAGCAGTCAACCCATTTATTGATAATTGGATTTCACCACTTCCATATAAAGTAATAATAGGTTTTGATTTCTCAAAACCTACATTAGTTACTTTTAATTCTGTTTCATTGGTTATATTTAATATAAAAGGTGGCTCGTTTAAGAGATATTTAAATGGTTGTACATGAATATTTATTTTAGCAGTTCTAAATTTTAATAATCTTTCATAATCTACTTTGTCATAAATATGTGCTTTATATACTTTATCAGGTTCATTTGAAAATATAATATCTCCTGAACCATTAAAGTATTTAATAAGTTTATCTATATCATTAGAATTTACTAAACCTATTTTTAGAGTTTTATTATATGAAGAATATCCTATTTCATCTATAATATCTCCATCTCTACCATCAATTTCAGTACTTGATACCCTCATTTTAGGTTTTGAGATAGATGGTAATTCACTTATAATAAGATTACTAAAAGTTCTACTATCTACTCCTTTAAAAATTATATAGTTTTTCATGTATAAATCACATCCTCTACTGTATTAACCACTATTTCCCCAACTTTATCTCCATCAAGTTTTACATACATACCATTTAAGGCATCTTTTACTGCAGAAGCAAAAGACTCACTTTGTGATAAAGTATTATTATTAAATGAACTTGTTATATCATTATGTAAAGTTGTATTTACTCCTAAATCATAATCTGTTGGGATTGCATCCATTATATCTTTATTTACTGTATCCATCTCATCAGAAAAACCTATACCAATACCTTTGGCAAGGTTAGAACCAATCTCATCTCTAAACAAAGTTGATGGAGAATTGATACCGAATAATTTTTTAATGAATTTAAATACATCTCCAACCCATCCTTTGATTTTATCTTTAATCCAAGACAATGAGTTCTTTATACCATCCCATAATCCTTTAATCATATTCAAACCAACTTCTGCCATTTGAGCAATACCATTTCCTAATCCCTTAACAAGAGATGTAATTATTTGTGGAATTTTAGAAACTAATTGTGGGATTGCCTTAATAAGACCCTCTGCTAATTTAATAGTTAATGTAATTCCTGCTTGAATAAGTTTAGGTAGATTATTTGTAATAGCCATAATCAATTTATCTATAATTTCAGGAATTTTATCAATTAAATCAGGCATAGCCTTAATCAAACCATCAATAAGTGCAAACATAATCTCTATTCCTGCATCTATTATTTCATCAAGATGGTCTATTAAAGTTTCAACAATTGTAATGACTGCTTGAACTATAGTAGGTATCAGGTCAGGGATAGTTTTTACTAAACCATCAATTAAAGATAATAATACCTGAATACCACACTCTATTATTTGAGGTAAATTTTGTATCAATGTATTAGCAAGTTGCATTATAACTTGAACTGCAACAGTTGTTATTTGTGGTAATATTCTATTTAGTCCACCTATTAAATTAGTAATAATTGTATTAACACTCTCTAATACTTTAGGCATATTGGATGACATACCTTGTACTAAATTTTCAATTGTATTTATACCAATTTCTAATAATTTAGGTAATATTTGGTCTGCAAAGGCAACTATCATATCTCCGATACCACCTATGATAATTTCAACTCTAGGAATTATGTTATCCATAGCAGTTAATAAACTATCAATCAAATTGGTTACCAACCCCTCAAAATTAGCATTATCATCTGCGATACCAACAAGCATATTACCCCATGCAGATTTTAATGATGCAACTGAACCTTGAATAGTTGTACTTGCTTCTTTTGCAGTTGTTCCTGTTATACCCAATTCACCTTGAACCACATGAATTGCTTGGTAAACATCATTTAAATTACTAATATCATATTTAATACCTGAAATTTTTTCTGCATCTGCTAATAATCTTTCCATTTCAGATTTAGTACCACCATAACCAAGTTTTAAGTTGTCTAGCATAGTATAATTCTGTTTGGCAAAGCCTTGATAGGCATTTTGTATCATTTCCATTGATGTACCCATCTTATTGGCATTATCAGACATATCTGTTATTGCCATATCTGCAACTTCTGCAGATTTAGCAGTATCACCATTTAATGACTGCAATAATGATGCACTAAATGAAGTAACTGTTTCCATGTATTGATTAGCAGATAAACCTGATGTCTTATAAGCATTACTTGCATAAGATTGTACCTTATCTGCACTATCTTTAAATAATGTTTCAACACCACCGACTAATTGTTCATAATCTCCATAACTTTCTAAAGCCTGTTTACCTACATCAATAAACATAGAACCTAATTTTTTCATGCCATCAACAAGTTCTGATATTCCTTTTTTGATAGCATCACTTATTAAATTAGCCTTAATAATATCTCCTAGGGTAATTGTTTTTTTACCTGTTTTGTCTGCTTCATCACCAAATTTTTTAACTTTATCTGCATTGTCATCAGTTGCATCACTTGATTTTTTCATAGTTTCTTCATTTTCTTTTACTTCTTTTTCCATAGAAACTAATTGTGCAGTTGCTTTATTTAATTCTGTTTGCCATTTTTGGGTAGTAGATGAATTTTCACCTGTTTCATTTTTTGCAGACTCTAAAGCACTTTTCAATACTTCAACTTTATCTTTCTGTGCTTCTATTTGTCTATTTAAAACTTGATTTCTTTCAGATAAACCTTGTACTGACTTGTCATTTCTCCCATAAGTAGCAGTTACAATCTGCATTTCACTAGACATAACTTTTAAATTAGAGATAATATCACTTAATGCCTTTTTATATTCACTTTCTCCTGATAATTTAACTGTTCCTCCAAATGAACTCATAAGCATACCTCCTCTCTAACTACAAAAAAAGACACCTAATCAGGTATCCACTCTTCGCTTTCATTTATTTTTGCTTCTAATTCTCTATAAGATATTTTTTTCAAAGTGAAATCATAGTAATTTTGATAGTGTTTATATAATTTCATCAATTTACCTAAAGTCATGTGTCCTACTTCTCTTTCACTAAAACCTAATAGAGTATGTCCTACAAATAATAACCACGAGAAATCAATTATTATAGTATCTTCCTCGTGGATTACTCGTTTTTTGAGTCATCTGTTGTGTTAGCATCTATAATGCTTTCTCCTAATTTTTGAATAGAGTTCTCAATTCCAATTTTAGAAACTATTCTACCTACTTGTCTTTTATTAACCTTTTCTAGTTTAGGAGCATCAGGATTTTCTTCATTAAAAATCTCAATGCCCTCATTAACCATTTCAGTTAAACCAAATAACAAGTCTGCTATTTTTGGTTCTTCACCTGTTTCTTTAGTAAAAATATTTTCTTTCCAAGCATCCATAGAACCATATTTATCTTGGATTGTTTCCATAACATTTAATGTAAAAATTATTGGGAATTTTCCCTCATTATCTAAATAACTTAAATTAGTTTTCATAAATTTTCCTCCTTATATAAACAAAAAAAGGGTTAATACAATAACTGTACTAACCCATTAGACTTAATATCACTATTCAGTAGGTGATGTTGTAGGTGCTTTCATTAACTCATCTAAATAGGCTTGTGCTTCTTCATCGGTATCAAAAGTTTGATGTCTTTCATACAATGGTTTTTCAACACCATTTACTACTGTAGGTACTACATAAATAGTTCCCTCAACAGTAGGAGTTTTAAACTCAATGCTTTCACCTTTTGTATCACCCTCATTGGCAAATGGTTTGAATTTAACTTTTAAGAAAAATTCTGCTTTATACTTTCTTACACCATTAACCATTTTAACTAAAACTCTACCAAAACCAACATAAGGTGGTGTATCATCTGATGATTTTAATACTTCCCCCTCTTCTGTTGTAGTATGTCCTAACAATGGTGCAAAAATAGTGTCATCATCATCTGCAACTGTTAATGATAGACTTCCCTTTGTTACCTCTGATGCACTTTCAACTACTGTATCATCGGCATACAATTCTGCTTCTGCTACATTTAATGATGGTGTTGATTTAATTGCACCAACCATTTCATTAACTCCTGTGTATTTACCATCCTTAATTGGTGAATACTTAAAATGTCTTAATCCTATTTGTGCCATCTATAACACACTCCTCTCTTTTGCAAAAGTAATGGTTTTATGGTATAGACCTGTATCCTCTTCGTGCATATCAAGACTATCCTCAATCCATGTAAAATTGCTTTCTGACATTTTTTTCTTTACCTCTTCTACAATTTTTAAATAGTTTCCATCAGAATATATATCAATATCATAAACAGATGAACTATATAAAACATTGTCATCTGCTTCTAATTCAGGTTTATTATTGATTTCTTGGTAAGTAATATATGTTTTAGATTTACCTCTATATCTAATAAATGCAATAGGAATTGATACATCATTTACTTTGAAATTCTTAAATAATTTTTCTATTTCATTATTCATAACTACTCCTTTGGCAAATATTTATCTTGCTCTTTTTTCATAGCATCCTCTATAGCACTTTTCCTAAAAGATTTTCTAAAAAAGGGTTTTTTTGCTTCGCCTCGACTTGTTCCATACTCTCTTGCCATTGCAACAAGTGGTGCAGGATGCTTTTTTTCACTATCCAAATAGCCATAAATCATAACTTTATTATTTATGCTATCATCAGATGGTGTTTTATAAGTCTTTGAAACAAATAAACAATCTTTTAATCTATCAGTTGATTTAAATGACTTTGACAAATTGCTTTCAACAATAGTTTTTACTGTTTCTGCTCCTGCTTTAGTCATTGCTCCCATCATTTTAGGTGTTGCTATTGCCAATTCTTCAAACTCTTTTATTAAATCGTTTGGTAATTGTCCTTTGAATTGTGCCATTATTTAACTACTACTTTCGCTTGAATTTCTAACTCAATAGAGTCCTCATTTACATTATTCAAATATTCAATGGTGTAAGTTTTATTATTAAATTTAATAAACATATCTCTAGTAATAACAGTAATTGGATACCTAATTGTAAAATTAGTATAGGCTTTCTCAAAATCTGTATCATTTTGAATTAAAGTATATCCCCTTGTTGTTTTTACTTTAGCATAAGTTGTTAATATCTCTGTTTCAACAGGACTTTCAAAGCCATCATCATCTTTAATATTTTCAACTTTTACTATTTTGATAGGTTTATTATATTCTCCTGCATTTTTAACAGTATTTCTCATAATAAATTCCTTGAGTGCATATCCAATATAGTTGAAACTACATTATTTACATTTTTACCATCAACATAATATGACCTTGTATCATATAAATCTTGACATAAAACATAAACAACTGCCACTAAATCAGAATACTTATCTAAATCTTCTTTTTCTAAACCTGTATTATTTTGAATAAAATCGACAGATACTTTTAAAATTGTATCGAGATATATTTTATCTCTATCTGATATTTCAGATATTCGTAGATAATTTTTAATATCATCTACTGTTATTTCACTAATTTTAGTAATCATAACTATTCCTCCTTTCATGAGGAGTTTGCCTGAACAATCGAATTACTTTACTCTTTATTTTTTAATGTTTTATCATCATTATTTTCAGTTGATGTTTCATCTTTTGGTTCTTCACCTGTTTTTTCATCTTCATTTGATTTAGAACCATTATTATCTAAATTTTCATTATCATTTAATTGGGTATCATCAGGATTTTCTGATGGTACAATTTTATTTTGTTCCATCTCTGAAATAATGTCATTTAAAGTTTGAATTTCAGTATCTTTTTCTGATAATTGGTCTTTAAGATTTTGAATTTCAGTATCTTTTTCTGATAATTGATTATTTAAGTTCTGAATTTCAGTATCTTTTTCTTTATTTGACATTTCTTTTTTTGAATATGGAGCAATTACACCTGCTTTTAAAAGGGCATCGGCTACTGATTTATCTTTTATCTCAATAACCTTGCCCTTTGAAGCAGAAACTGTTTCAGAAGTAAAACCTTTTAAAACAGTAAACATATTATTCCCCAATAACTAATTTAGATAATTTTTGAAGATGTTCAACTTTAATATCGGCTTCTAGCCAAGCAACTACACCTGTTGCGTGTTGAGTTGCATATTTTTCTCTTAAAACTTGGATTTCAAGTTCTTTAGTTGTTTTAACTGCTAAACCACTAAAGTTACCAAAGTAAAGAGGTGTTTTTCCAACTGCTATATCTTCCATATTGTCAGATACATAGTATGGATAACCAAGAACCATACCATCAAATTCTCCTGATGGGTCAGGTTGGAATAATGGTCTATCATTTGCATCTTTCATTAACTCTAATTCGGTTTGAGTATTTTGACTACCAACCCAAATTGAACCTTTTCTAAATGCTTGAATAACTTTATTTTTAGTTTTTACTAAATCATCAAATGTCATTACTCCACCAACTGTTTTATGAGTTTGACTTTCAGGAATATCCTTACATCCTGTAATTTTTCCATCAGTACCTTTTAATGCTTCACCCTCAAGGAATAGTTTTACATATTCTGCAATAATGTTGATTACAATATTAACTAAATCAATATCTGTATTATTGATTAAAGAGTTTCCAATTTTTGATAAAGCACCAATTAAGTGGTCTTTTAGAGTTACTGATGAAAATGCTCCTGCACTTTCAACTAATTCTTGGAAATCTTCTGAATATCCAACAGTAATGTCTTTACCTGCTTCTGTTTTTCCATATACAGGAATTTCCAAATTACCTTTCGTATTATATTTGGTTGCTTTTTCTAAAATTGGCGACATATTATAAGCAGTTTTAATAATTTTATTTGCAATTGTAGTTGGAACTATTACACCATTAGTACCTTGTGCAAAATTATCTCCCTCTGCTCTTTCACTTAAAATATTATTTCTAATAAAAGATGCAAAGTTACTAATATCTCTTTGTTCTACTTCAATGGCTCTTTCTTCTTCTGTCATTTTATCTTCTTCCTCCTTTTTTGTTTCCTTTTCATCTTCATCTACCAATTCTCTACTGTCCTCAAAAGCCTTGATAGTGTTGTTAATGGCTTCAATTTCACCTTTTAATTTATCGAACAATTTTTGTTCATCTTCTGTAAATGCTCTTTCTTCTGCTTTTACATTATCTAGTAATGTTTGCATTTCAGTTGTCTTTGAATTTTTATCTTCGGTAAGTTTTTTAATATTCATATTATCCCTCCTTAATTTCCTTTAGAATATTCTCATACCTAGAGTAATCTATTTTTCCAACATCCACATTTGGTGGTTGTTCAGGCACTTCCTCATCTGCTCTTATTTCTTTATAACCACCTCGAACTACTTTAACTTGATTATTACTATCAATATTAACTGTTCCATCGATTATTGAATAAGGCATCTTATACAATTGACTATCATTTTGGATTGTTCCATAAACAAAGTCATCATCATAATCTTCTAGCCAACCATCTTTAAATAGTTGCCTATATGAACTTCCTAAAAGTTCTCTCTTTTGTGATGCAGTCATTTCACTAAAATCAGGTGTTGTTGGTTCTTCATCTTCATAAGAAAAAGAGTTTTCATCAAACTCTTCACTTCTGTATTCTATAACCCTAGGTTGTTCATCTCTCATTTCAATACTTGTTCCAATATATGCAGGTATTTTCTTATCATCTATGATAGATACTTCAAACAAGTCCATATCTCTAACACTTCGTTCTCTAATACCATTTTTATTTATAATTTCATCTTCTTTATTACAAATAAAACCAAAAGACCAACCTCTTAATTTTTTATTTTTGGCTTTCTCAATAACATCTGCATCAGTTATTTCAACTATCGCCCTTAAACCTATATTATCTTCATATAAAGTAGCAGTATTATTTTTAGTATTGGCTAATTCTATATCATAATCGTGGTCTAACAAAACTTTAATTGATGGATTTTTTTCAATGGCTCTTCTAAAAACAGAAGGTAAAATCTTTTCTATGAATTGACCTCTTTTGTCATAAAGAACTTTTGAAAACCTATCAACTGCATTTACATATCCATCTATAATGACTTTATCATTTCTTACTTGGATTTTCATTTATTATCACCTCCTTGACCTTTCTCCATATTCATTACTGAACCTGTATTTGGTGTGTAATATTTATTTGTCTTAATATCATATAAAACATTAGCAAGGTTCATGCTTATTACATCTAAACCTTTGATAGAGTCATAATCTTCTTCACTTCTTATCTCGTTTTTAGTCATCCATCCTGTTTCAGATGCAAGTTTATATGCCTCATATCTTTCTTTTAGATTACCTCGAGTAATGTTTTTAGTATCAAATGCAAAATAAAAAGTCCCTTTTTCGGACTCTAATAATAAATTTTTATTTAAAGCACTTTCAATAGCACTTATAATAGGCATTGCTCCATCTTTTATGGTATTATTATAATCATCATAAATGTGAAATACATCTTTAATATCATCTTTTAAAGTTTTCTTTCTTTCGTTCACTTGTAATTCTACAGATGATGATGCACCCTCTTTAAAATCTAATCCATCATTTAAAATAATTACATTTTCTTCATTATTGTTACCATAATATCTATCCCATGCTTCTTTAAGTAATTTAATTTCATCTTTACCTAATTTTTTTGTAGCAGTAAGAAAACCTTTTTTTGCTCCACCTTTTTTTACAAGACCTAATTCATACAAAATAGTTGTAAAAGCAGTTTCTATTGATTTTGATATTTCTTCAATAGCACTTGTTCCTTTATAACCATTTTTAGTACTTCGTAAAACAGTAATAAAATTAAATAATTCATATTCTTTTCCATTTACTAGATATTTAGCATCTTTATAAATTGGGTCATAATTAGATAATGGTGATATATAATCAGGTTCAACATATCTTAAAGATTTAAAACTGTTTTTATCTCTTTCGATAAATACATAAGCACCTTTATCAACCAAATAGTCATGAACAATTGCTTTTTTAAATTGAAAAGGGTCTAATAAATCACCTGTATCCTGATTTAATAATTTTAATCTTATGTCATCTTCAACTTCCACCTTTTTCTTTTTGCCATCTTCATCAAGTACATATTTATACATCTTTATAGGTAGCATTGCAACAATGTTTGATAATCTGTCAACTGCACTTGATATAGCAGGTATGGATAAAGCACTTTCTTTTGTGATTTTTTCTCCTTTAAGTAAACTTTTTAAAAGTAAATCTTGTGGAGAATTAGACTTATCTTCTGTTGCATCCTTTGGAGGCTCTTCTGTTACTTGTTCTCTTTTAATAAATAAATCAATTAGTTTCATGTATTCACCTCTTTTCCACAAAGCAAAAAAACAAGCATATTGCCTGTTTCTCTTCATTTTCTGACATATACATTATAACATAGCATGAGTGTGAAAAATGTGAAAGTTATGCAACCTGAACAAAAAAGTTACCATTTTCTAAATATACTTCCTGTTGTAATAAATAGATAGCATTTAATATTGCAAAAACTAAATCTATTTTACCATTAGATTTTTTCTTATGGATATATCTGTTCATGTTAGTATCATATACACATTTTGCATTTTGAAAGTTTATCTCTAATAACTTGTTTTCTTCGTATTTCAACTCTTTATTTAGAATTTTCTCATATAATAATTTTGTCGGTGGATGCAAAGTATCCGAGTGTTGTCTAACTTGTACTGTTGTATATTTGGTATCCCATTTTTGGGCAGATGACATACAATTAAATCTATCATAACCTATTCCTAAAACTACAACATCATATTTATCTTCTATATCAAAAACAAATTGTTCTATTACAGAATAATCAACTACTTTATTACCACAAGCGATACATTTCATGGCTTCAATAAATTCATAATAGTTTATTTTTTCAACTTGATTTTTTTCCTCAATTCTTCCCTCGGGAATAAAATCAATTGCTTCTACTAAAATAGTCCCATCATCATCTGCAACCATACCTACACCACAGTTATCATTTGATATAGCCAAGTCAACACCAAGAAATACTTCTCTACCACTCCAATCAATTTTATCAACTTTACATTTTTGAACTTCTGAAACATCTATAAAACTTTCTGTTCCTGCTCCCTGATAAATAATATTACAATGCTTGGTTAAAAAGTTTTCTCTTTTACTTTCTGTTTCTATGGCTTTTCTTCTTTTATCTAATAAATCACTATAAACTGCTTCAATCTCTAAAGCCAAAGGATTAGATTGTAAAATTATATTATCATCTGTAGTCCAATTTTTAGTTTCATTTGGTTCATACAATAATGCAAATATTTTTTCATCTTCAATAATATCATCCAATACTTTTTTAGAATAACTTACTTCATCCTCCATAGGATTATCTATTGTTGGATACTTTGTTGAAATAATGAAACCAAGTTTATTGAAAATCAATAATTGTCCTGACCTCATGGCTTCTATTGCATAAGGAGCAGGTAAAGCACCAACCTCATCTGCGACAAAGACATTTGGTTCTTTTCCATCCATCCTATCTTTAGAATAATTTAATGGAGTATAAATGCTATCAGTTGCAGTATGTCTAATACAATCTCTCAATATTTTAAACTCTCCATCTTCAAAAACATTAGCATTGGCTTTAATCAAAGGCTCTAATGCCTTTTTAATTTCTTTTGCTAATGCACCATCAGGAGCAACTGAATAAAATTGAGAATACATTGGTTCTAAATAAAATAATAATAAAACCATAAAGGCAACTATAAAAGTCTTACCATTTTTTCTGCATATTTCTAAAACTACAGTTTCATATCTTCTTTTTTTCTTATCTTCCCTATACACAGTACATAGACTTGCTACAATAATAAGCCATTGATACCCTGCCAAAGCATCATATATCTTTTTACCAACTTTAATACCTTTAGCCATCTTTAATATTTTACATATTTTATCTATCTTTTTAACTCTGTTTGTATCAATAACATACTTACTTGATTTATCATCTGCTATATCCAAAAATATCTTACATTGTTTCTTAACATACTTTGGAGGTACAAATGTTTTTTCACCATTTAATTCATAAAACAATGGTGGTGGTTTTATTGTTCCATCAACTATTTTTTTTGCATAAATATAACTAGGATGATTTTCTATTAAATAATTATTCATCTTCATCATCATTTAAAATATCCATAAGTGTTTTTTTCTTTGTTGGAATTGTATTTATAGATATTTTGGCTCTCGCTTGAGGTGATAATGACAATTCATTACAACATCTAAAAAAGTCTTTAGAGTACATATCCCTAACAGACTTTAAATTTATAATAGTTTTGGCATCTAACTTATCTTTTGTTTTACCATTCTCATCAGTTATTTTACTAGCATTATTTATTTCTTTTTCAATACTTTCTAATCTCTCAATAGTAATTGCAGTCTGATTTAATAAGTATGTATCCAAATTGCTTAAAATATCTTTATTGAGATTTTTTAAAATATCTTTAAAAATGGCTTTTTGCCTTTTATTCAAATATGAAAAAGGTTTTATATCATCATTTGAACCTCTTAATTCTTTTTCAGTTTCTTCTCTATCTTTTCTTTCTTCTTTACTCATTTTCATAGAGTTAGTATCAATTGCTTTTGCTGGTCTTGCCATGGTTATCACCTCCTAACTTATCAACAATTGATGGAAAATTTTCATTTTAGGCATTTTTTACACTTATAGGGGGCAGGTAGGTTTTGAAACACGAGAGAAATTTATGATTAAAAGGTAGGGGGGATGGTTAATGCCTCCACTTCCTGCCTTATTTCATTAAGGTTAGCCTCTGTATCTACTAATTTTTCAAGAATAAATCTAGGTATTATTCCATCTTCTGCTAATTTATGATGATAACAACACAAAGTTATTAAGTTATCATCATCTAATCGCTTACTAAAGTCCTCTTCTAGTGATGTTATATGATGCACTTCTAACTTATTAAAGTTAAAAATAAATTGAGTTTCATAAATATTTGCTAAACAACATCTGCATAGGTTCTTATCCCTTTGCCTAATATCCTTGCTTTTTTGATGCCATTTATTAGTTTTTCTAAACTTATCTGCATCAGTTAGACCCCTAACTTGCCTATTTTTATAACAAGTTTTATTAAAATCATGTATCTTTCCACACCTACTACAACTCTTTAACATAATATCAACTCCTGCCTAAAATTAAGCATAGCACCCTTTCTATGCTTATATGAGAGTACGATAGAGAACATTATGAACACAGAAAGGATGCTAAAGGTGAACATATTCATACTCTCGTATAAACACAGAAAAAGACAATATTTCTATTGCCTTTACTATTACTTACCTTACATTATAGCACCTTTTTACTGTGAGTTTTGTGATTTTTAATCTACTACTTCAACAAATGTATATTCACCAACTAAAATATCATTTGGCATTTCAACAACATCTAAATATGTGATAGTAGTTCTTTGAACTGCAAGAGTACATAAATATTTATCATTTTTATCACAAACTTTAAACTCTGTACCTTTTGCAATCTTATCTGCTTTTGAGTTCTTTTTTACTAATTCACTAAATTCTTCACTATTTAATCTCATCTTTTTTTTCCTCCTTGTTTGATTTAATAATTTTACCAACTATTTCTTCGGCAGTTATTTCTTTTTGAACTTCTTCTACTTCAATATAACACACATGATTTATATTTACTATATTCTTAATTTTTTCATCACTATAGAATACAAAACTTCCATTTTGCCATCTAAACATTTCATTGATAAATTTTTCTTTTTCCATATTATCAGTATTTTCATATAATATTATTTTTTTATCTCCACTTATAAAGTGATAAGTTACTCGAAACATCATCTTTTCCACAACCTTTCTAATTTTTCTTTTTTTTCTTTCATTGATGTTTTTGTATAAATTGCAGTTGTATTTAGATTTTTATGTCCTAAAATATCGGCAAGTTCATCTAAATCAATACCATTTGCCTTACATTGTTTTGCAAATAAATGCCTCCAAGCATGAGCATGAATTTTATTAGAGTTTATCTTTGCTTTTTTAGATATTTTCTTTAACCATCGCCAAACAGTAGATGGATTAACCATCTTATTTGGGTCATCTTTTAATTTTGGGTCAGGACTTCTAAATATATAACCTGTTTTTATTTTATTATCCTTACAATAATGTTTTAATTCTCTCCTTAACTCATTTGTCATAATTAAAGTTCTCTCTTTTTTCTTATTGTAAGCACCTTTTATATAATTACTATCAAGGTTTTCAACAGTAAAATATTTTAATTCACTAATTCTTGCTCCTGAATTAGCAAAAACTTTCATAATATAATATGCTTCCATATTTTTTAATTGTTTTGCCCATCGAAGCATCCTTTTATGTTCTTGAGGTTCTATATAATCCTCTAAACTTGATTTTTCTTGTTCTTCAAATTGCTTAACACAACAATCCTTGTATCCAAGATAGAGAAGAAATTTATTAACCACTACTATGAATTGATTTCTTGATTTCAAAGCAAATTTTTTTTCTTCCAAATTCTTTTTCCAATCCATCACTAATTTTTTATTTATTTCAAAATTATCAGGGAGAAAAGATATAAATTTATTAACTGCATTTCTATAACTAATCAGAGTTTTATTTGCAAGTTCTTCTAATTCCTGATTTTCTATAAATTCATCTAATTTAGATTGTATATCTTTTTTTAGCATCATTGCACCTATGTTTTAAATATCCTGATGTTAAATCCTTTAAAATAACTTCTAATGTTTCTTCTGATAGTTTATCAAGAAATATTTCAATATCAATTGTTTCTAACCCCTTATATCTATTTCTTATTATTTCTAAAATACTATCCCTTGTTATTTCCTTATTAGTAATAAATTTTCCTAGAATTGTTGCATCATATAATTTTGATGATTGTTGTTTTATTTCTCCTTGTAGCATCCTTTCGGTAGAAATATCAATCAATTGCTTTTTTCTTCTGTTTGATGTTTTAGAATTATTGAGTTCTCTAATCTCTTCATTGGTTAAAAAGGTTTCAACTAATTCTCTCATTGACTGTGAAAACTTGGATATATTATTTACAAACTCTTCACTAGATATTCCAAATTCAGTACTCATTTTAACGCCTCCTATGCCTATATATTCGATGCAAGATATGTATTATATTATATTGCACCTATATTTTTTAATTAAAGCCTTATAAATAAAGGCTAAAATGCTATTTTTTTACTTATGATACTTTTTAATATTTTTAGGGGTATTTTTTAAGGGATTATAAACCTACCATCGGCAGTATATCCAACTTGTTTTGACTTACCTTTTTCTCTAATAATTATTCCATGACTATCAATAACTGTTTCTTTATAACTACCAACAACTACACTTTCTTCTGTTTTATTATTCTTGCAATAAATATATCCATCTAATAAATAAAACTCTAATTCTTTATTTTTAACTCTTGACTTTATATCAACAATGTCTATCATTTATGCCTCCTGTAGTTTCTCGTGCTTTTACATCTTCAATATGCCAATCAAGATAACATAATGCTTGTTGCCATCTAAATTTAAAATTATATTTATCTCTTGGCATATTTCCAAAATAATATATACAGAATTGCTTTATTTTTTTATATAGTGTCATTTATCATCACCTAACTCTAATTCAATTCCATCAATGTTACCATTTAATTTATTAAGACAATGAACTATTAAATTATCAAAATCAGTATCTAATCCTCGAAAATATTCTAATACTCTTTTAACACTTTCAATTCTATATTCTAAAACTTCATATTGTATTTCTTTATCTAATTTAGTAACTGCTTCAATATGTTCATCTCTATTTTTCCTTTTATCTTTAATTGCATCATAAAGACACTCTAAATTCCCTTTGTTCATATTATCCCTCCAAAATATCATAAGTAGAATTATCAACAATAATTTCATGAATATCTATAATTTTAACTTGTAACATATCCTTTGAAACAATCTTATCTTTTGTTTTATCAAAAGGGTGCATTTCTTTAGTTTTAACTATTATATCTTTTAAATTATATTTGTTTATCAATTCTACAGTTGCTTTTAGCCATTTGATATATTCTTTATCATTTAACATTTTGCATCACTTCCTATTATCTTTTTTAATTCAAAGATTTCATATCTTGTAAATTTTCTAAATTCTGCATACTCTTGTAATTTATTAGTACTATCGGCATAATAACTTTCTGTTTTTCCACCTTTTAATAAAACTAATAACAAATACTTATAACTCATTGATTTATTTCCTCCTTTTTAAACCTTTCCTCTAAATCGAATATAGTATGTTTATTATTTTTAAATGGTCTATTAGTCCTCTTTTGAAATTGTTTTAACTTATTCCAATATTTAGGTAAATGTTTATAATAATTTTTTAATTCTTTAAGATTTTTATTAGCACAACACCAACAAGAAACTCTATCGAGAATATCATATAATCTAATTCCATCTTCTAACCAAAAGTAACCTTGTTCATAACAATAAAGCAAACAATCTTTTTCTGTTAAATTCCAATCATAAAGAGGATATATTTTAAAACTATTATCTGTTATTCGTTGAGGCTCATCAGATGCAATACCTACATATTCTTTATATTTATTTCCATAATTATCTTTTAAATATCTACTTATTGACTTATTTTTTTCTGTTGTTCCCCATCTGCATCTTCCACCACACCAAGAGTAACCTTTACTACAACTGCCATTTCTATGTTTTACAGGCTTATCAAACATTGTATATTCAAAACTTTTCTTTGGATGCAATTCTGTATATTTAATATTTTTATTTTTTAAAATTTCTAAAACTTTATCTCTTGTTTCATAAATAGATTGAAATTCCATACCTGTATCGTAAAAAATCACTTCATCTAATGGTTCTTTTTTCTCGATAAGTAAAAGCAACATTGCCAAACTATCTTTGCCAAATGAAACACTAGCAATATATCTCATTTCTTCCATGCTCCACTATAATAGTACTGTTCTGCTTCATATTCAGTAATAGTATCAAATTGTAGATATAATTCATCTAAAATCTTGTCTATTTCATCTTCCTTATATCCTAAATTCTTTAATGTCATTACAACATAACCTCTTACACTATCATTGCTCATAATTTAATCCTCCTATTTCATCAATAATAATAATTTTTACAAACTCATTTCTACAAGGCATATCATCACCTTTTATAAATGTTGTTGATAAACCATAAATAGGTGTATCCTGATATAATTTTATTGGGTAAAACTCCTCTTCATCTGTATCAAAATCCCTTGATACAATTCCTACAAATTTTCCTAATCTCTTATGTCTAACTTGTACTGTTGTATTTTTAGATATTTTCATATTGTCCTCCTATATATCTAATTTCATTTGGTTTGGGTCAACTTCTTCTTGTGGAAAATATTTAAGTAAATCTAAAGGTGTATCTGTTGGAATATTGTGTGTTTCCATATAATCCTTAACCTGCAGATATAATTCTTGTTGATTTTTCCTTAATTTAAATAACTTCTTTATGGCTTTTTCAATATATATTGGTACATTGTAGTATTCCTTATCTTTATTATCCATGATTACACTCCTTTCTCTGATATTCTTGTAAAACTTTATCAAATTCCTTTTTTGCATCTTTCAAGTTACATAAATAGTAAATGGATGCACTCTTATCAAACACCATAATCTTTTTATAAAAATTTTTAGTATATTTTCTATCTTTTGCATAAACTGACACTTCATTTTTTCTTGGGATGATATGTAACTCTATATTTCTTAATAAAGCAGTTGTTTTAAAGCATCTTATAAGGGCATTGGTTAAGTAATTATTGATTATCTTTTCAATCATTTCTATACCTCCAATATCTCTCACATTTTTTATCTTGAAAAAATTCATTGATTGGTAATTGTGAACATCGGTAATCGTTCATCATCTCTTTAAATTCAACAATAAACCATATAACACCTACAGTTATTAAAACAATTGTTACGATGCCTAACACATTTAAAATTTTCTCTAATTTATTCATAACTGCCTCCTAAAATGGTATTGAAGTGCCAATCATATCTATTATTTGAATTTCAGGATTATTTTTATGTACTAAATTATCATCATAAGTATTTAAATAATACTCTAATTTAACATCAATACTAGAGTTATAATTCATAATAATTTCAGGTTCTTTTTGATTGGGCATTTTTAACTTAATACCAACATCTAATCCCTCTTTTTTCATATTAAGAAAGAAACTCTTTAATTCTTCTTTAGTCAACTTATCCTGCATCTTAAAAACCTCCTTTAATAGCCATAACAACAATACCTACTGTTATAATTGTTGCTATAAGAGATGCCCAAAAGTTATACTCACCATCTTTTGGTTCTCCATGTTTTACTAAATTCATACCCAATCCCATAGCATTTAAGAAAAGATATACAATAAACCATATATTCATACTATTTAACCTCCTTTGGTTTTCTATAGGTAATCCCTTTACCATTTTTATCTCTTGAAACAAATGAAATTTTACATAATTGACTTTTAGCCTTGTAATACTCTTGTTTATCTCTAAAACCTAGTTTTTCAACTTCTTCTTCGCTAATATTAGTCTTTTCTATTAACTTTTGAAGTTTTTTATCTCTTTTAATTGCATCATTTATCATTTTTTCTTTCCTCCTTTGAAATTCTTTCTACCTGTCTTGCAACCTTATTTCGCATAACTTCTTTTATTTCATCTGATGAAATATCAAAGTATAACTGAAACTGCTTTAACATAACCATTACATCTGCAATCTCTTCTTTGATATGTTCTCTACCTTTATCTACATAAGTTGTATTCATTAAAGGTGATAACACTCTGATTACATTATCAATAGCACCCTCCAAGCATCCAATGTTTCTTTCTTTGATAATTGCCTCGTTTAATTCAAAGATTTCACTTTGAAAATATTTAAGTTGTGTATTTAATCCATAATGATTAACTATTTTTCTTAATTTTTCGTTCATATAGCATAATTCCTTTCCTTTTTCATTGATATAAACAAATCAATCTTGAATTTATCCTTTTTATTCCTATAACAAATGCCTTTGTATATATCCAAACTTGACATATATCCATCTATTAAAAATTGTGATGGCTCTATATTTTCCATTGTGATAATTCCATTTTTAACACTATAGATAAGTTTTATTTGCCCATATATAAATCTAAATTCCTTTGATGTTTTTAAATTTCTTTCATATTTACCATCTTTTAAACTTGGTACTAATTCTTTCTTAACATCAAATATCAATTCCTTATAGGCTATAGGGCAATAGGTTTTTAAACTTCGCATCTTTTTATTAAAATCATTTTCATTTACATACAGAAAACTATTTAATTTATTATCTTTTGGTTTCATTATTTATCACCTTTTAATAAAGCCTTTAGAGTCTTAACTTTTGCTCTTAAATTTTGGTTTTCTCTTTTATATCTTGCAAGTTCAGTAGGTTCTTTAAGTTTTTCCATAAATGTCTTATAAAGTTCATCTTTAATAGTATCTTGCAAAACTTCAACTTCTCCCTCAAGTGTGTTTATTCTTTGTTGCATTGCAATAATTTTTGGTACTTTGAATATACCTTTAATTAGACTTTTCTTTTTCATCTTCTAACCTACCTTTCAAATACTTTTTTAAATGGTAATAAGGTGTTGTTCTTTCAAAATTTAGTTCTTTACCTATCTGATGCCAATTCTTACCATCAATAAACCTTGCCCTGATAATTATCCTTACTGTGCTATCTTCTACAGTTTCAAGAAAGTTTTCTATTTTTAGTTGTTCATCTAAAAGTTTCGCTTTCTTTTTTTCGAGGATATTTTCTAATTTAGATTTTTTAATAACAATACTTTCTACAATACTCTCTGTTGAACCTGTACCATGAGGCATACCTGTTAAATTTTGACTACCAATAGAGGTATTATCTAATTCTTTTAAATTAGCATTTAATTGTTCTATTTCAATTTTGATACTATGATATTTTGATAACTCTTTTATAGTCATTAACTCTCACCTCCATAATTCAACAATCCACTATTACTATTTGTGATTAAACTACTTTCATCGACATAACCATATTCCTTCATATCCTCTAAAAACCAAGATGGAATAATACCTTTTTCTAACCACATAAGTGCTTTTTCATAGTTTCTAATTGCCTGTATATCATCTAATTCACCAACTGCACATCTTTTAAAATAACTATCTGCTCTCATTTTTTCGAGGATTGTATTTTTTTTATAAGATTTAAAGTTTTCACACTCATCAATAATCTCTTTAATAGTTGGCATAAATTTATTTTTTCTAATAATTGATTTAATTGCATTGGTTAAAGTAGTTTCGTTATACTCTGATAATTGTTCCTGATACATAGCAATCAGTCCTAAAAACTCTTCATCTGTTAATTCTTTAAAGTAGTATGGGTAAGCAATCTTTAATTTTGCGAGTACTGTACTAATCAACTTTGATGCTTCCATTGTGTACTCCTTTCAAGATTTCCATTTGCTTATCTACTTTTTCACCTTTAGTTTGATTGCTTATCTTATAGTCATCGTTCCAACATTTTTGATTAAACCAAGTTGAACCATGCTTTATAAATTTTTCTTCAACATTTTCAGATTTTATATAATTGATATAATTCTTTAACCCTTGTGCAATTGTTTCATAAGTAATACCTTGTTTTCTTGCAAGTAAATATTTATTCTTTGCTTGGTCTTTACCTTTTTTATTTGGGTAATGTTCCCAAAGTTTCTCAAATTCATTTTCATATTGTATTTGCAACTCTTTTTTTTGTGGTTCAGGAGATGGTAAAAGTGATGTATTTATACTATCCTCACCTAGACTATCCTGTCCTATACTAGACTTACCTATCCTATCCTGTGTATCCCTTTGGTATCCATTTGGTATACCATCGCTATTTTTTAAGGTATAACCATCATTTAAATTCATTTCTAACATTGCTTTTTCTTCAACATAAACTGTTGGTTTATATCTATCACTTCGTATATAATTATGTATCTTCCAATGCTTTATAACTACAATGCCTTTTTCAAATGGAATTATAAATTTTCTTAAAATCAAGATATTCATATCATCATTGGATGCTCCTACTATTTTCATTATTTTTTTAGGACTATTAACAAAGCCATCATCATCTGCTCTCATACCTAAATCATAATAAAGTAATCTTGCACTCATAGGCATCTCTAAAAAAGCATCACTATCAATTATTGTTTTTGCAAACATTCTTCTTTCTGCCATGGTGTATCACTTCCTTATCTGCTTAACAATTGACTTATAAATAGCAATTCCTAAACTAACAACAATAAACATCCCTAAAACTATTAAAATAATAATTCCAAAAAATTCTAAAACTTTTAAAAATAACATCACTCAACCTCCTCTTCTAAATCTTTTACAAGATGATAAATTGCATAACTTGTAACATGACCATATCTATTTTTTCCTTGAGTCATCTCTGTTTCGATGCCAAATCCTCTTTCTCGTAAAATAAATATTATTCCTGATAATCTTGTTGCTCCATATTTCTTGATAGCCTCATAAGAGGTAATAGATTTATGCTTTCTTAAATGTGCAATTACCTCTGATATTTGGCTTTTTTCTTTACTCATTGGCACTACCTCCAATGTTACATTTATAAAACTTATCTCCCTCTTTGGTGTAATAGGCTTTAATACCATATCCTTGCGATGCACACTCTTGAGATACTTTTTCTATATGCTTTTCCATATCGTTCTCTAAAATATTGTTAAGTGTAATAAATATAAATAACACTACTAATCCGACTACTGTAGGTAAAACCCAAGGTCTTAATCTTAATTTAGTTTTCTTCATTATTTGACTCCTCCTTTTTTCCATTTAAATATTCAAAAAATAATTCAGGTGAGATGTGATAAGACCATCGTGATGACAACTTAACTGCAGTACCAAATGGAAATACACCTCTTTGTAAACCAACTCTTATAAATTGAGGAGATTTACCCATAAGAGAAGAAGCCTCTTTAATACTCATTTTCTTTTTCATAAAAAATCCTTTCTTTAATTTTGTTTTTGTTTTTAGTTTGTCTGACTAAAAATTGGTTAAGTTTTTCTTAACTTTTTCTGTAAAAAAATATTTCTTTACATTTTCTATAGGTTCATTAAATAACTGCATCGTTTTTGCAATTTCAGGTTGTGTAAATGGTCGCCTGTTTTTAAATCTTAAATTTAAAGTCTGTTCAGTAATACCAATATATTTTGCATAATCACTTTGTGTTAAACCTAATTCTCTAATTTTCCCTTTTATTTTTGAATAATCAAAATTCACAATTATGCCTCCTTTCAGGTTAATATTTTCTTAACCTAATCAAAGTATAGTATATTTTTTCTTAACTGTCAATAACTTTAGTTAAGTTTTTTGTAATTTTTTTATTTTTTATTTTAAGTTTTGTTGCTTTTTTCTTAACTTTTGTTTATAATAATATTAAAGGAGGTTGGAAACAATGTTAGAGGACACTTTTGCTAATAGACTAAAAAAAGCACTTGATTATAATAATATGCGACCTATTGATTTAGCAAATAAAGCAAAAATATCAAAAGCACAAATTAGTAACTATTTAAAAGGTTCTTACAAAGCAAAACAAGATAAACTATATACTATTGCCAAAATATTAAATGTAAGTGAAGCATGGTTAATGGGATACGATGTTGATATGGAGAGAGAGTGGATTGAAGAGAAATCCCCATCAGAATTATCTATTGATAATGCAAGGTATATTGAAACAACAACAAGAACAGTAAAGATACCTCTTCTTGGTAAAGTTCCTGCAGGTGTTCCAATAGAAGCAATACAAGATATTTTAGGATATGAAGAAATCCCTGCATCAATGTTAAATAGTGGAGAAAATTATTTTGCTTTAAAAATAGAGGGAGATAGTATGTATCCTGAATATATGTCAGGTGATGTTATAATTGTTAAACAACAACCAGACTGCAATTCAGGAGATGATTGCATAGTAATGGTTAATGGAGATGATGCAACTTTTAAAAGAGTTGTTAAACAAGAAAAAAATTTAATTCTTAAACCTCTTAATAATCAATATGAACCTTATGTCTTTAGTGAATATGATATTATGACAAAACCTGTAAAAATAATTGGCATTGCAATTGAAGTAAGAAGAAAATTAAGAAAATAAAAAAAGACCTACTGCTCGAACAGTAAGTCAAATTGAAAAACCTCATTTAGTCAGACAAACTAAAAACAAAATATAAAGATATAATGTTATGGATTTTTCTATTTCATTATATCAAAAATAGCCTAAAAACACAAGAAAAGGAGGACATTTTGATATATGAAATTACCAAATAAATATGGTATCATTGAAAAGTTATCAGGTAATAGAAGAAAACCATATAGAGTAAGAAAAACTGTAGGATGGGATGAAAATGGAAAACAAATAAGAAAGACACTCGGATATTATGAAACAAGAACAAAAGCATTACAAGAATTAGCACTTTTTAATGAAAAACCTTATGATATAGATATAAAGAAAATTACAGTTGATGAACTTCACAAAAAATGGCAAGATGAAAAGTATCCTAAAATTGCTTACAAAACTCAACAAGTATATAATATGTGTTGGAATTACTGTCAGGATATAAAAGATGAAGCCTTTGTAGATATAAGATTACAACATTTACAAAACATAGTAGATGGTATGGGTAGCAAATGGAGTGCCAAGAAAGCATTTAAAATTCTTTGGCATCAAATGTATGATTTTGCTCTCAAAAATGATATGGATGTAAGAAAATATTCAGAATACATTGATATAGGCAAAAAAACTACCAAATTAGAAAGAATACCATTTGAAGAAGATGAAATAGACAAGATGTGGGAAAATGTTGATAGGATGGACTTTATTGATACTATGCTTATACTTATTTATACAGGTATGAGAGTTGGTGAACTATTAGACATAAAAATAGAAAATGTTCATTTGGAGGATAAATACATGGTTGGTGGTTCTAAAACAGAAGCAGGTAAAGATAGAATTATACCTTTCCATGAAAGAATAATACCACTTATAAAAAGATGGTATGATAAAGCAATTGAAGTTGGTAGTGAGTATTTAATCTTTAACTATGAATATAAACAAATGAAATATTGGAACTATTATCATGAAAAATGGGAAAAGATTATTGAACAATTAGAATTTAATAAAGAACATAAACCTCATGATACTAGGCATACTTTCTCAACTCGTATGGATAGAACCCCTGCTAATAAATTATGTACAAAAAGAATACTAGGTCATGCTAGTAAAGATATAACAGATAAAGTTTATACACATAAAGATATAGAAGATTTACTTGAAGCAGTAAATTATTTAAGATAACTGCTTCTTTTTTTATTTTTTAGCATCCAATTAAAAAGTTTTTCTTGACACTACCTAGGTAGTATGATATAATAAGTATGTAATCAAGAAAGATTACAATAAAAAAGAAAGGAGGTTAGGATGACAATTTCATTAAAAGTTATCAATATAAAGATAACAAAAAAAGGAATAACCTTAAAACTCGAGTTAGGCATCCCTTTTAAAACTATTGGTAAGAGTGGTAAATAACCACTCCTCCTACCAATAATAATAACATAAATAATGAAAATTGTCAAAGATGTTATGGCAGAGAAAAAATTTAACAAATCAAAGTATGATATTGATTATCGTAAAAAACATAAAGTTCAATTCAATGTTGACCTTAATAAATCAGAAATGGATACACTAAACACTTTATTAAAAACAACAAACACAAAAAAATCAGATTTCTTGAGAAAAGCAATTAGAATTGAGTGTAAAGAAAATAATATATTGTATTTTGATAGACTTGCAAAATGTGATTGGTGTGGAAAGAAAGATTATGTATCAATCACACACTATGGCACATCACACTATAATAGGCTTATATGCAGTGATTGTGCAAACAACATCATTGAATATCATAAAACCATAGATGGTACAACACCATGTTGGTATAGAACTGATGATAATGAATAATGAAAGGGATAAGAAAATGAAATTAAGGAAAGAAACAATAGATGAAATAAATTATTCTATTGGTGGATTGATGAATTTATATTTAGACAATCCTAATGAAGAACCTATTACATTACAGGATGCTATAGATTATGTTTATAATGAGATAATAGACAATGCAGAGTCAAATAGGTTTGGATTGACAACAGCCATTAAGTTTGATGGAAAAAACAATATTATGGATTACATTAAAAACAGTCTTTTAGAAGAAAAAGATACAATTAAATTTAAAGACCTAAATTAGAATAAAATAGTATTATTAAAAGAGGTATTTTAAAACCTCTTTTTTTATGGATTATTGTGTGGGTTACTTGTGGGTTACTTGTGGGTTACGCATAGAAATCAGGGGTGTTTTCAAGGTATCTTAACCAAAAGAAAACCCCATAAACATTGAGTTTATAGGGGTTGAACGAAAACTGTATCCTATCGTTTACTAAATTGTGGTGCTCTACGAGCCTTTTTAAGACCAGGTTTTTTACGTTCTTTAACTCTTGGATCTCTTGTAACAAATCCAGCTGTTTTTAAAAGTTTACGATAAGAATCATCTCTTGATTGATCAGAATTTGCATCAAATAAAACTAAAGCTCTAGTAATCCCTAAACGAATTGCTCCAGTTTGTCCAGAAAAACCTCCACCTTTAACAGTAACTGTAACATCAAATTTATTTTCATTATTTGTCAATACTAAAGGTTGTTTTAAATCCATTACAAGTGTAGCATAAGGCATATATTCATTAACATCTACCCCATTAACCGTAATTTTTCCTGTACCACTCGTAAGTGTTACTTGAGCACTAGATCTTTTTCTACGTCCTGTAGCAGACCAACATTGTTTTTTCGTAGCCATAATACCCTCCTAATCAACTTTCATTTCTATTGGTTTTTGAGCCTCATGTTTATGATTATTATCTTTATAAACAAACAACTTCTTACCCATGGCTCTTCCAAGTCTTCCATGAGGAAGCATACCTTTAATTGCTCTTTCCAACATTTCTTCTGGATAATTCTCAATCATCGTCTTAGCATTTCTTTCTCTAAGACCTCCAGGATATCCACTATGATTATAATACATCTTATCGTTTAACTTATTTCCTGTTAAATGAACCTTTGAAGCATTAATAACAATTACATAATCTCCACAATCAACATGAGGAGTATAAGTAACTTTATGTTTACCTCTTAAAATCGTTGCTGCCTTTGTAGCAATTCGACCTAAATTCTTTCCTTCAGCATCAATAATATACCACTTACGTTCAATATTTTCTTTTTTTTGCATGAATGTTTTCATGAATCTTTTCCTTTCATAAGTTATTCATAACACTAAACCTTCCCACAGTTATGTGCTTCATAACAAATAAAATGTACCAATCTAAATTATAGGTAAAAAATGTTTAAAAGTCAAACGAAAATGGATATTTTAAACTTTTTTTAATCAAATTTGACAATTTTGTTTAAAAAATCGACGTTTTAATTCATTTAAAGTCAATATTTAAATTAGTAGGGATTATGATCTTTTCTTTAAACTATGGCTTCTATATTATAGATTATGTTTCTACACAAGAAATTATCTTTGATATTCTTTTTCAAGATTTTGATAAACTTCTTTTTGGCTAATATAAACTGCCATTTTCCAATTAACACTTTTAGCTAATTTAATTGTGTTGATAACCATATACAAATTTTCCTTTGATAAATCTTTTAAAAAATCTAATTATAAATTAAATGAAGTGTTTTTTCTAAACAAATAAAAGAACGACTCTCTCCATGACTGATAGCAAAACATAATTCATCATAATAACCAACCAAAAAACTCTCAAAATTATATTGAAGGTCAATATTATTGATTAACCTCTTACTACTATTCATAATAAACTCCTTCTAAATACAATCCTCTAGCAGGTGCACATCTTAATTGATAATTAAAATTTACATCTTCTATCATCCTTTTAATTAAAATTATAGCACACTTTCCTTCATTAAAGTCGAGCATAGCTCCCACAAGATTTCTAATCATATAGCGATAAAAACTTTTCCCCATAAAAACAATTAAAACTTCTTTACCAGAAGACTCTATTTCTATATTATCTATACTCCCATTAAAATGCTCTCGAGTTCCTGAAACAAAATTATGAAAATCATGTTTGCCAATAAATAAATTTGCACACTCTCTTAATTTGTCTATATCCAAATTTTTTTCATAAAAATAACAATAACGGTATTTAAAAGGTGTATAATCTCCAGTATTTATTTTATAAATATATTTTTTTCTTTTCACTGAAAAACGAGCATGAAAATCCATACCTACCTCTTTACATTCTTTTATCCATATAAAAGGACCTATCATTCGATTAAGAGCATTTCTAAGGCGTTCTGTAGGGATTAAAACTTCCATATCAAAATGAGCACATTGTCCCAATGCATGCACACCGATATCTGTTCTTCCTGCTCCTTTAACAAATACCTTTTTTTTATTGATAATACTTAAAGCTCTTTCTATCTCTCCTTGAACAGTAACCTTGTCTTTTTGTCTTTGAAATCCATTAAATGAACTACCATCATAACTAAATTTTATAAAATACCTCATAGCACAAACACCCAAAAAAGAAAAAATACCTAGTTCTTATTTTCAGGAAGTTTAATAATCACTTCATTTGGATAAGAATATAAATATTTTTCTCTTGCATACCTAGCCACATAATTACTATCTTGAAGTTTCGTAATTTCAGATTGTAATGACTCCTCTTCTCTTAGCAACTGATCATACTGTTCACTTAAAACGGCTACTTCATTTTTATTACTAATAATTTGACACAAATCATTAAAAACACTTGTTATAATTACCCCAACTAAAAGAAGAATGACACTCGCCAAAAAAGTTAAACGTCTCTTGGTTTTTTTAGTGATTTTTTTATCCATGACATCCTCCTACTATTCTCATGAATTATATCATTTCTGTAAAAAACTTTCAATTTATATTCATATAAATAACAAATTTTACATAAATTTTGACAGATTATTCTTCAAATTTAAAACCTATTTTATTTTTTAAATTTCTGAGTCATCTTTTTAGCCATTTTATAAATTTTTTTGTAATAAAAACAAGACAATAAAAAACCAATACCCATGACCAATAAAAAATAAACATGAATCACACCATAATTCACTTTATACATTAGCAAGACATATAAAAGTGCCACATCAACGACATAAACAAAAGTAATCAAATATTTTATAAATAATGAATGCTTTTTTATTAATTTATAATTTAATAAACTTGTTAAATATAAAAACACTCCAAATAAAAAAGAAAATAAAAAGGAAATTAACTGTATTTTATAATCCATTATTTAAATAATTTATTAAAAAAACTTTCTTTATCTTCTTTTTTATCCCCGTCAAGATAAGTAAAACTATTTATTTTTCCTTTTATTTTCACATTTCCATCATGAGTATCTAATCTAAGTATTTCTAACCCACTTCCCTTAATCAATATAATTCCCATATTACTCTCTAATAAAAACTCTTCATTATCAAAACTAGAAATTTTTTTAATTCCTGTTAAAAAGATTTCTCTTCGATCACTTATTTTAATTTCATGTCCACCTAAAATTATTGTATCCATTTCTTTATCCATATTCTAAATTCCTTCCTAATAAAGAATATGTTTTAAATAAAAAAAAATACATTCATTTTAATAGAATGCACTTTTATTATTCATTAACCAGTTTATAATCAAAAGAATGATAATTAGACAAATCTCCTCCATACGAACAAGTAACTGTTATTTTATCTTGACTTTCTACTTGTTTGTTTATAACACTTATAAGGTGAACTAAATCATCATTATTCTCATCTTTTACTGTTATATTTAGTTTTTTTAATTCTTTAGCTTCATTAGAAATATTTGTTATTTCAAATTCAAATTCAGATGACCCATTTTCTATTTTTGCATTTAATAATTTAAATTGAAAATTTTCTAACGTAACATTACTTTCAACTTTTTTCGGTTCTTCTTTTTTAGTTTCTTCTTGCATAGGTTCCTTCTCTTTACATCCAGTAAAAACAAAAAGCATTAAAAGGATAAATGTTAAAATTTTAAATTTTTTCATGAATTTTCTCCTTCCCATTTAGTTCGAATAGCATCAATAGCTTGTTGGACATTTTGAATCGTAGCATCATCTGGATTAGTGTAAGGAATAGAACTAGCTTTATAATAAATATTCACTTCTTGACTTCCACTCCAACTACTTTTATTCGAAGCATTTGAAATCGTTCTATAAAAAATGTAATGTGTTCCTTCAGCATCAAGCGTTACTTCATTCATTGTTGTTCCAGTAGCAACAGTCTCCGATGAAGGAACATCATTTGTATTGGATATATAATACTCATATAGTTTGACACCAGTATCCGCAGTACCCTGTGTTTCTATAGTAATAGTTCGACTACTTGCAAAATCTGAACCTCCACCTACAATCGTTGGAGCAGTTATAATTTCATCTGTTGTAATAGTGCCAGTTTTTTTAGAAGCATTTCCAACTTTATCTATGGCTTCAATAGCATAATAATAGGTAGTATTACTCGTAAAATCATTCATTACACATGTACTATCAGTTAAAACACCATTTTGATCTAAGTTTTCTTCATTAAGACCATACTTACAAGTGACGGTTTGTAAGCCAGACTCATTTTCCTGAACTGCCATATTAATGGTTGCTCCTGTATAACTAGATTGAACAGATTGAATAGTTATAGTTGGAGCAATTTGATCTTGTAAAAGTAAGGTAAAATCTTCTTTCTCACTACAATCATTGCCAACACAAACTAAAGTTTCTACAGATATAGGTTTATTTTGTGATTCAGTAGGTTTTAATCTTATATTTTGCTTTGTTCTATACCACGTATTAATATTAATGGCTTCATCAAGAGTTAGATCGACACAATCTCCTGGTAAACTATCCATACCACAAGATTGTAAAAGATCACCCTTAATATGAACTAATTCATCAAATTTAACAAAACAAGAAGACTTTTCTCCTTCGCATAAAATGTTAGCTTCTGAGGAAAAAACATAATGATTCGTTGATTTAAAATCAGTAATAATTTCTTTATTTGCATCTAAATTATTGACATGTACATTAGGTAAAGACGCATAAACTTCATTAGGTGTTCCTACAATAACAACTTTACTTAAAAAGGTCTTTTCCATAGCTCCATTATCAGCATCTTCATCAATCCATAGCCTTAAATTATGTGTTTTACTTTCTTTTTTATCCAGAAATCCAGTTAATAAAATATGACTTTCAACTGCTTTTGTCTTTCCTTCTTCATTATAAGGTTCTGCTTCTTTAAAATTCGATAAAATTTTTATCTCTTCATTGTCTAGTGAAACAGAAATATATTTATTATTCATATAAGCTTCACTTTCCAGTGAATCTAAATGAATACTGTAATCAATTAAAGTGTTACAAGTATTTTTTACGGTAAACTGATAAGGTTTTAAATTCAATCCTTCTTCTTTGCTTAGTGGATAAGCTTTTTCTAAAGTAATTGATTCACTTTCCTCAATAAGCTCCAAACTTAAACATTCGGACCCTATTACATTCAAAATATTCTGAATTGAACTATATTTCCAATAAGCGTAGCTTATCCCTAATACAGACCCAACAAGTAGCAAAACGCCTACTACAGGTATTATTATCTTTTGATTTTTCATAAACGCCTTCTTTCTATTTTACATATGTCTACCTTCGTCTTTATATTGTTCTATGCTTGCATCCAATAATGCCAACAAGGCATCACACTTTTGTAGCTGTTCATTAAGAGCTTGTCTAGCCTGAGCTCTTTCTTCTGGTGTATAATCAGACAAAGACTTAATTGACTGATTTAAATATTGTGAAGCATTTAATTTAGCTTCTATATCAGGATCCAATTTAATTTCCCAGAGCCCAGTTGAAGAATTATATGTCCAGTCCCCTTGCCTTTCATTTTCATCCAAATTATTATTCGGATTTGACAAACGTTCCGAAGGTTCATGTTCTCTAATCCACTGAGAATCTAATGCTCTATTATCCCTCTTCGCTCTTTGTGCTAAAGTTGTTTGATCACCAAAACTATAATAACTATCTAAACTCATATAAAAGACTCTCCTTTAAAAACATTAATTTATAGTAATGGTCGTATTTAGAGATTGACCAGCATGAGCTTTTAACCTCTGACCATTAATAGTGCATTCAGCACCACCTTTTCAACCATTATCAACATACTCTGCATAACCACTTAAATAAACT
The DNA here is from genome assembly GCA_910583945.1 of uncultured Bacilli bacterium. Classification (GTDB taxonomy): domain Bacteria; phylum Bacillota_I; class Bacilli_A; order RF39; family UBA660; genus MGBC108787. The sequence continues at coordinate 1,646 of CAJTYF010000002.1, read as the reverse complement.
GAAACGGTTTTACTAGTATTTTTACCAGCATTAAACCCAGCATTATACTTATTCGTTGCCATAACACTTATAGCTCTTTACAAATCTGAAAGATTTTTACTACTTGGTGTTACCCCAGAAGCAATTAAAGCTTCATAGATACCGTCTATAACGTCTTTATTTAAGTCAGTACTCACTGTTTTAATTTTACTACTTGAATTATATATTCCTTCTTCTGGAATATTTAAATAAGTATAAGTCTCATCACTTGTTATAGTCGTTGCCTCTAACGTTTTTCCTGAATAGTCAGGAATGCTTCCACTGATTCCAAAGATTTCTACTCCACTTTTAATATTTTCTGGTTTTAGATTACTATCTCCTAATATCACTTGATCTTCATTTAAATATTGTCCTTTACTGATAACTTGATTATTGACTCCAGGCGTATACGTTGTACTTCCTTTTTTCTTAATACTTCCAATTACTAATTTTCCTTTAGCATAACCGGTACTTCCTTCTAACATTTCTGTACTCGTAACACTTCCATTGGTTTTATATTCTTTTAATTCAATGTATAATTTATCCAGTGTTTCAGTTAAATTCTCGGTTACACCATTATTATCATAAGTAATATCATGAGTTGTTATAGCTCTTACATTTACAACTCCTATCACTAAACCGATTCCTAGTATTCCTAGCAATCTTTTAGTTTTCCTCTCTTGTTGGTTATTAGTTCTTAATAACCCCCCCCCCATTCTTTAATTTAAGCTTTTTCATTTTCTTCCATCCTTTTATAATAAATAGAACTTCAATCCTATTCTTATCTTTCATTATAATATTAGTTTTATTATTTTACAATATTATTTCTTGAATTTTATTACATAATTATTTCTCGTGAAGTGAAAAAATAAATTCCAGTTTAAAGATAAGAAAAAGGAATTTAGTCTTACAAGAAGTTCCAGTTAGATATTTCTATGACTTAATTCCATTTTCGATATAGAATAACTCCTCGGATTTTTCTATATTAGAATGGAGTTTTTTTATGAAACATGATAACACTCATCTTACTTTAGATGAAAGAAAAATTATTCAAACGGGTATTGAAAATCGTTCTACTAAAGTTGCGACTGCTAATACAATTGGAAAAGATCCTACCACAGTTGCTAAAGAAATTAGAAAGCACAGACAACTTCATCCTAGAAATACTGCAAACTATCCTAATATTTGTGTCTATCGTAAATCTTGTGGGAATTGCTTTTCTAAATGCGAACGCTATAAAGAACAAACTTGTAAAAGAAGAGACAAATCTCCTGGTGCTTGCAACAAATGTCCTGATTCTTCTAAATGTCATTTAGATAAATATTTCTATTACGCTGAGAAAGCAAATTCTGAATACATTTATAATTTCCATGACTCTAGAGAAGGCATTAACTTAACCACTTTAGAAAGAAACGAAATTGCTTCTATTTTAGTTCCTTTAGTCAATCAAGGACAATCTATTTATCAGATTCTTTCCTCCCACCCTGAAATCAAACAATCTGAAAAATGTATTTATAATTATATTGATATGGGCGTTTTTAGAAATGAAGGTTTAATCAATCTTTCTTTAAAAGAATGTTGTGTTAAACATAATGACTGATAAATAAAAGTAGTGTATAATTGAAATA
>CAJTYF010000001.1 GCA_910583945.1 uncultured Bacilli bacterium | reverse complement strand
TTCTCTTACAATCTTAATTCGTTTCTTAAACTGGATTTTACTTTTTCACTTCACGAGAAACATGTTATAATGAATTAAAGGTGATAAAAATGGATAAAATGCCCCCAATTTCTAAAGTTTATGAAGCTTATTCCTGTCTTGCTGATCAACGAATAGATATGAGTGAAAATGAAGCGAAGGTTACAAGTTCGGATTACAAAAAGACTTATGTTGTAAAATGGAATGATACTCTTTATTCTTCTACCGATAACGCTACCTATTGGCAAGGGTATCCTGGTTATCCAGTCATAGCTTTGTTAATGCTTCAAGGAAAATTGGAATTTAATAAAGATATTCTCCCTCTTTTTAAAAATATTAATTGGCATGAGTTAAATTTGAAATATAAAAGAGACTATGATAAAGCCATTGAAGTGGTTTTAGAGAATATGGATTTTGACAAAGCAATCATTATTGATTCTACTAAAAAAACTTATGAAAATTTAAAAAAAATGTCAATTTCTATCAAAAAGAAAATATAATAATAATAAATACTCTATTTTTATGTTAAAAGTACTTGCAATAACAAAAAAAATAGGTTAAAATGAAATAGTCATCGAAAGAGATGGGCTTGTAGCTCAGCTGGTTAGAGCGCACGCCTGATAAGCGTGAGGTCGGAGGTTCAAGTCCCCCCAAGCCCACCATTTTTGGCCAGTTGGTGAAGTGGCTTAACACACTGCCCTTTCACGGCAGCATTCACGGGTCCGAATCCCGTACTGGTCACCATTTATTGAATTGAACTTGCAAATTAAGCAAGTTTTTTTGTGTTTAAACATAAAAATTAATATGAGCAATAACGCAACAGATTCAGAAACTTTAAATGAAATACGAATTGAAGATTATATTTGGATAATCTATATTTTTTTAGCTATTTTTGCTATAGTCTCCAATCATTATGAAAAAGAATATGAATTGAAACATGAAAAAAAAGATGAAAAAACGTTTCGGAATATTAATACTTTTATTTTTGTTATCACCCTTATTATTTATATTTACTTTGTTATTATTAATTATAAGCATATAAAAAAGCTAAATCCAAATTCTAGCTTTAAAGAAATTCTAATTGAAAACGCTGGTTTTATTGCTTCTGTTTTATTTTTAATTGCTGGTGCCATCTCTTTATTAATTAGTATCTATGGGTCAGATGATGATGATATTATCTTAAACTTCTTTTAAATGGGTATACAAAGCGTGTTTTTCTAATTCTACTCCTTTTAAATTCGCCAGTTCAGAAATACTAACCACTTGAAAGCCTTTCGCGTACAAAAGTGGTAATACCTCTCTTACAGCTTCGACTGTTGATTCGTAACAATCATGCATCAAAACAATATCTCCATCTTTAACGTGCTCCAATATATGATTGACTATATAGTTTTTGTCACGATGAAGCCAATCTTCTGTATCGACGTTCCACGTTACAAAAATGGTATCTAATGCGTCTTTAATATTTTTGTTAATATTACCATAAGGCGGTCTTGTATAAATGATTTCTTGATTGGTAATCCGTCTGTAAGTTTCTTTTGTTTTTTCTTCTCCTTCAATAATATCATTTATCTTTTGGCGAGCCATATTTTTATGAGCATAAGAATGACTTCCAATTTCGTTGCCATTCTTTAAAACATTTTGCATAACGCTTGCTCCCCCATCCATACGATTTCCTACCATAAAGAATGTAGCATGCGCTTTATTTTCCTTTAAAATTTCTACTAATTCATTTGTATATTTTCCACTCGGGCCATCATCAAATGTAAAAGCAATTGTTTTTTTGTCTTTTGAAAATTGATAACCATCTTCTCTTTTAGATTCTGAAGGATAAAATTCGTAGTCTATACAATCTTGAATCTCTTCATAATTAACGGTTAAAGAAAGTTCTTCTTCTAATTGCGGTAATACATCACTTTCATAATTTATAATTAAATCTTTTTCTAATAAATAGGTTTTATTATTGATTCCTTTTAAAGTTTCCACAATAAACTTAGGGTATTTTAAGTCTAATAATTCATTGATTTTTTCTTGAAAGGCTTCCTTTTTTTCTGCTTTTATAAAAAATTCAAAGTCTTTCGTTTCTCCGGTTTTGGTATCTATAAAATAACTGGTTTTCTTATTTTCATTTTGGAAAGCTAAATAGATAAATTGATTGTAATTTTTATTTGTCACTAACGTTTTATCAGCATTATTATTTATAATACTATTGACGGTATTTATAGTCTTTTTTTCTTCACTGAATACGTTTTTTACTAATTTATCTTTATTTAAATATAAAACGGGTATAGAAATTAATAGTATTCCTACGATTAAACTTTTTAAAATTAATTCATTCTTCATACAACATCACTACCTTTAGTATAACATTTTTTGATTAATTCATAACTCTTTTAAACATTCTTTCTAAATCATAAATGGAAAATTTAATAATTGTTGGTCTTCCATGAGGACAGTTGTAAGGATTGTCACACAAAACCAATTCGCGTAATAATTCTTCTACTGCTTCGGTTGATATTCTCATATTCGCTTTAATACTCATTTTACAAGCTAAAGTTATCGCAAGGTGTTCATTAAATTTTACTGGGTCAAAGTTCCCTTGTTTAATTAAAATATCTATAATTTTATGAATACTCTCCTCTTCATAGCCTTCTTTTAACCAGGTGGGATGTTCTTTAAAAACATAAGTATTCATACCAAATTCTTCTATTTTGAACCCCATATTTATCAGTATTTCTAAATGATTTTTAAGGGTTAGATACTCACTTGCTGAGAGTTCAACGGTTATAGGAAATAAAAGCGAGGTTGTCGTGATTTCCTTTGTTTTTAAGGCCTTTAAGTATTTTTCATAGTTGATTCGTTCTTGAGCGGCGTGTTGATCAATTAAGTAAACGCCTTCTTCATTTTGAGCAATGATATACGTTCCTAAAGCGACACCTACAGGATAAAGAACTAGACTTTTCATCTCTTCGTTAATAATCACAGAGTCTTCTTTTTCTTCATAGGTTAAATCTAATCGAACTTGATTATTTTCTTGATAATGGTCTTCTTTTTTTTCTGTTTCTTTTATTAAAGTTTCTACGACTTCTTCTTTTGTTTCATTATAGCTAGACGTTTTCAATGCACTTGGAATTAAGAGATTTTTATAAAGAGCCTCTTTAATGGTTTCATAAATCAGTTGATAAGCATCGTTGATTTTAGATAGTTTGATGTCTTGTTTAGTGGGATGAATGTTGACATCGATTAAAGTTGGATCTGTATTGATTTTTAAAATGACAATAGGAAATTTGGTGTCAGGTTTGTAGGTGTAATACGCATCGTTGATGGCACGATTGATGTCATAATTTTTAATAATTCGATCGTTGACCATCGTTATGAAATGATTTCGATTTGATTTTAATATTTCCGGTTTACAGATATAACCATAAAGATCAAAGTCATCATTACTGGCTTTAATTTCAAGCATTTTTGAAGAAACGGATAAACCATATATTTCATGAATGCATTTATGTAAATCTCCACTTCCCGATGTTTTAACAAGGGTGTGTCCATCATTAAAGAGTTCAAAAGCTATTTTATCATGAGAAAGGCTTAGTTTTTCAAGCAAAGAAACTATTGATGCCAGCTCTGCACTTTCACTTTTTAAATATTTTAATCGAGCGGGTGTATTATAAAATAGGTCTGTAATGGTCATACTGGTTCCTTTTCTTAAGTCAGAGGTCGTGCTTGAAATTTGTTTTCCCCCATGCACAATGATTTCTGTTCCACTTAATCCATCTGATGTTTTTAATGTTACTTTACTGACACTCGCAATGGAAGGGAGTGCTTCGCCTCTAAAGCCCAATGTATCAATAAAAAACAAATCATCATCTCGAATGAGCTTACTGGTGGCGTGTCTTAAGAAAGCGTTTTCGGCATCTTTTTCATCCATTCCATCGCCATCGTCTACAACATTCACTGCTTTTAGGCCCCCTTCTAAAAGATTAACAGTAATATGGCTTGCGTGTGCGTCAATACTATTTTCAACTAATTCTTTTACCACACTGGATATTTTTTCAACGACTTCTCCTGCTGCTATTTTATTGGCTAAATTTTCGCTCATTATTTTTATTTTACTCATTCTTTTTCACCAAACATACTTTCTCTTTTAGCGATTCCCTTTTCTTCTTTTGAATAAATGATGATATCGGTTTCAGTTTTAAAATTAATAAAACCTATAGCGTTTAAAACTAAATCTTCATTTTTCTTTACCTTTTCGCTTTTTTGGAAGGCTTCTTTTAAGGTATTATTCTTTTGATAGATTTTTGTTACTTTTAGCTCATTACTTAAATAAAGCGTGACGTTTGCTTTTTCGCTTTTATTTTCTATTCGAATCAACTCTTCAATAAGAAGGCTCGCACCTTTTTTTAATTGATAAGTGAGGGGTTTTAATTCTTTTTGCGGATTTATTTTTTTATAAAGTTTTAGATTCTTCACCAAACGATTTTTATATTGAAGCCCAGGAGTGTCAATTAAGGTTATTTCTTCTATTTTTATTTTAATAAAGTTTAAAGTTGTATTAGGATAGGTACTCGTTGTAACCGTATTTTCTTCTTTTAAAGCGTTGATTAAAGTACTTTTCCCGACATTGGTATACCCTACAAGATAGGCTTGCTTTTTCTTTTTTTTCTTTAATAAATGTAATAAAGTTTTATAGCTCTCTTTTCGCTTTGTACTTATAAATAAAATCTCTTCTTGAATGCTCATGGTCCGTTTTAGCCATGCAGCTATTTTCTCCTTTTTTAAAGATTTTGGCCAATAATCAGTTTTAGTTAGAACAAGGCATTTAGAGCTTTTTAAGGAATGATAACTTTCTAACATTTCTTCATTAATGTTCAATAAATCACCTAAAAAGAAAACGAAAGTCTCGTCTTTATTAATGGATTCTATGATTTCTTGATTCGTTTTAACGTTTCCCTCTGACATTTGATTGTAATGTCTTATTTTAAAACATCTTTGGCAAAGGCCTTCGTTTTTTTTCTCTTGTGGAACGTACCCCATTTTCGTTTCATCTTCTGTTTGAAGTGAAATTCCACATCCATGACATTTATTCATAATATTCTCCTATTTTTAATAACCCTCTTTTTTCTAATTTTTTTAGTATTTTTTTTTCAAAAAAACGATTAATTTTTGTCACAAATAAGTCTGTGTCACTAATAGGGTTAACTAAAATACTTAATAAACCTAAATGATTGGCACCTAAAACGTCTGTCAGTAATTGGTCTCCGATGCATGCTATTTCATTGTCTTTAAAGTTATAGATGCTCATAATTTTTTTGTATTTTTTACTAAAAGGTTTATGACTGTTGCAACTGGAGTCTAAATTTAATTTTTCTTTGAAGGGTTCTACCCTACTTCTCGTTGCGTTTGATAAAAGGATGACTTTAAATCCTAAATCTTCAATGTCTTGAAATAAGTCTTTAATTTTTTTATCAGGTTCTAAAACGTTTAAAGGTGCAATGGTATTGTCTAAGTCAAACAATAAACATTTGATGCCTCTTTTTTTTAAATTTTTATAATTGATGTCGTAAATACTTTTTTGATAAACGTCTGGTATAAAATTATCCATATAACCACCATAAATAGTATATCAAAAAAAGCCAATTAAGTTAATGCATAATGCTACTAAAATGACATTTTTCGATTTTTTTTTCATAGAGTTTATTAAGGAGTTGAACAAAGTGTTTTTTCAAATGTTATCGATTATTAAAGATATGCTTTTTTTTACAGGAAGTTATTCGAATAATGTGTTCCCCCCTCCTCTTTCTTTGGACGAAGAAAAAGAAATGATTGAACGATTACAAAAGAAAGATAAGGAAGCTCGAAATATTTTAATTGAAAGAAATTTAAGGCTAGTGGCACATATTGTTAAAAAGTTTGAAAGTAAAAGTGTGAGCCAAGATGATTTAATTAGTATTGGAACGATTGGTCTTATTAAAGGCATTGATTCATATAGTAATAGTAAAAGTACTAAGATTACCACCTATGCGGCACGATGCATCGAAAATGCAGTACTCACATGATGGAAATTAATGTATTGATTAGTGATCTATTCTATAGATTAAAAGATACAATAGAAACAGAAATAATAATTAAATCTACTCCTACATGGAAAATAGATTCTATAAATAAAGATAGTAGCATAGGAGAACAGATCAAGTATTATCGTAGACTTGCAGGGTATAAACAACCTGAATTAAGTTTAAAACTTGGATTTACTAGACAAGCACTCCATCATTTAGAAAATCAAGAAATGAAACTTGTAGATATTAGATTATTAAAAGGTGTTATAGAAGAACTTGGAATTGAAGATAAAATAATTATTAATGATGACTACATAAAATTTTTACTTAATGATCCATGTAAAAATATTATTAATATAAGAGAACGTATGAATTTAACTAGACAAGAATTTGCTAATATGTTAGAGGTGTCTATTACATCAGTTAGAAGATGGGAAAATGGCAATAGTCATATATCTAGAAATAAGTATGATAAACTAAAAAAATGTATGAGTTAATCGCTCGTACATTCTTTTTTTGCTTCTTCTTCAAGATGATCTAAAACTAAATTTAAAACTTTTTCTTTAGAAGAATCATTGATATTTAATTTTTTTATTTTTTCTAGCATAAGTGTTGCATGGAATCTAGCTACACCATTTGCTAATACTTTCCTTTCCTCAGGTGTTTGTGGTAAATTGACAAAGACTTTCAAGCAAACACCTCCTATAGTAAAATATATGAATTTTATTAAGGTTAATTCTATTTATCTTTTCTAACTTTAAAATAGTTAGGATCTTCTGCTTCTTTTTCTTCTACATATTCGTTTACTAGTTTATCTCCATCAATTTCTAATTCATCATCTCCAATATCATATCTTCTATGAATATCAGACATTGTTTTTCTTGTAATTTCAAATGGTTTTAAAATTACTGGTTCAATTTCACTATCAATATTAAATACTTGTACGACATTATGGTTTCCATCTACAAACATACCAGCGATTCCATCTTTTAATAAATCATGGGCATCTGTATTTTCTAATATAATTTTAGATAAAATATCATCAGCAAATCCACAAAACTTAAATTTTAAATTTGAGTTAATTTGAGGTGGTATAATATCAGCTGATAATCTTTGACTATTTATGCACAAATGCACACCAGTTGCACGACCTTTACGAGCGATTTCTTTTAATCTTTCTATACAATCTAAATATTCTTCTTTTGCTTCTTTTGATAAGCTTTTAACATCTATATCAAATACATCAGCAGCTTCTTCTAGGACTAGAAAAATATGCTTTCTAGGTTGTACTGGATTTTTAAATTTATTAAATGAATCTATGTTATAGCATGGAAATTTTAATTCATCTGTTCTATTTAAATGGATCTCATAAACCATTTTAACCATGTTTTGAAATCCTATTATACTATTAACAATCGTACAATTTTTTAATCTTTTCCAAATTCCAGTATAATCAATTTTCTTGCCATCATAGATAAAAAGCTCACAATTTTGTCTTAATGCCTGATAGCAAATTGATTTTTGAACTATGCTCTTACCTGCACCAGTTGATCCCCCTAATTTTTCGTGTATTAGCTTTTTTGTATTCCAAATATATGGCTCATCAAAATTATTGATTCCAAGATTAAACTTTGGACTACCAGCTTTATAAGAAATAAGAAATTTATCATTCCAATTAATAGTTTCAGGATTAGATGGATCTAATTTACTTAAATTTATTAAGACTTTATTAGAAGCATGTGGTCTAACTCCTTTAACATATTTTTTATCTAGAAAATTTTGTATTAGTTCTTGATTATTAATAAATTCATCTGTTTTTTTACTATTCTTATAAATTAACCAAAACTCATTATTTTTATTGTTTGGATTAGGATACATAACAATCGTTTTAGGAGCTAAACCTTTGATTTTGTCATCACTAGTTTTAGGCATTAATGCTTTAACTAATTGTTCATCTTTTTCTTCATATTTAATTGGTTTAAAAAATAATTTACATATCACTATAATAGGAATTATTGATAGAACATGGATCAAAATATAAAATAAATTTATTTTCTTTCCTAAAGGTGTATTTAGTAATGGGATTTGTAAATTAACTTTATTTATATAGGGGATTATATTTAAATTCAAATTAAACATCAATAACATATATATTGTTAAGAATAATATACAAATCTTTATAATATAGCTTTTCCAGTTATGATATATTTGTAAAAATATTGTTTCTAGCTTTCTATATATACTAGATAAACTAAATCTCTTTTTCTTCATGATCTTTGTTCTCCTTTTCATTTATTAGTTTATTTTCTTCCATTTTATTTTTAGTAATTTCATTAGTCCAACCCTCTTTTTTAGTTTCCTTATGAACTATTATATTAGGCGATCCATCAGAATTTTTCCTAAACTCAAAAATGTTGTGAATGCGTCTACACCACGCACTATAAGTTGATGGATTCATAACTCTATCATAAGCATAAATATTATCAAAACATTCGTTCGTACAAAAGTAAATATGTTCATACATTGCGATTTTATTATTGTACCTAGCACTTAAATTTAGTACTGGAAATCGATCAGTTAGAATCAACATTAATTCGATAGGAATTTGACCTTTAAACTCATCAAATAAGATTACAGATTGACCTGCATACCCATCCCATAACGAATTTAAATTTTGATAATTATAGATCCTAAAAATATCTTTTGCATTATATCTAGAATAGACATAGGTTGTCTTATAGGTAGCTGTCGCCCCATATATAAAAGTACAATCAATATTTCTAAATTCTGTTGAATATTTTTCTTTTAAATATTCTTGCCTAATATTCTCTATATCTTTTAAATGAAATAATAAATTTTCATTTTCTTCAATAATTTCTAAATTAGTTTTTCCATCTTTAATTTTTTGTAATACCTCTGCTTTTTCAGAAAGCCTTTTTTCCTTTACTGACATAGGGATCTCTCCAGCTTCTTCAAAATCAATTAAAGTTTCGTTTTTATCTATGTACTTATCTGTTTTCATAAGATAATTTCGATTGTCAGTTGCACTTCCAAGAGCTTGTTCGATATGGGCATATTTGAATCTTTTTTTACAAGTTGAAAATCTTACAGGGCTATTACATTTAAAATAAGCATGATAATGTGGAGTTTTTTCTTTAATTCCTATTTCTTCTGATATACAAAAATAAATAGGTTTAAATTTTAAAATAGTTTCTTTAAAACTTTCTCTAGTAATGTTATATTTACTAGGATTATTCTGTGTAATTTGATAGGATCTAGATTGACTATCTTTTTTAACTTTACTAGCTATAAAAACCACTCCTTTATAAAAAAAATTTTAAATGTCGCTACATTGCTACAAACTATGCTATAAGGTAATACTATACTTATAGCATGGGGCTACGTAAGGCTTAACGCCTTACTTGCCCTCACTATAAATATTTAATGTTTAGCTATTGTTAGACATTTTGATCTTTTGATTATGATTGTTTCCATAAGTCATAATTGCAAGTTCAATTTCAGCAGAGTCTAGAAATACTTTCTTTTCGTATGTTGGAGTTAATTGAATAATTACTACTACATATTCATTTCCAGTTTTCTCACTCACACGTGTTTCAATTCTACATGGTAGATCTAATTTCATACTTGTATTTTCCTTTCTACATTTAGCTTACCTTGTTGGGATCAAGTTAATATAAACTAAATGACTTTATTTATTTTTCCCTAATTTCCTTATTCAAGAGAATTGTTTAGCTATTTTAAATATGTTATAATATCTCTTGAAATCAAGCTTTTTTATAGGCCTATATCTCTGCTTGATAGCTATATCTTACCATAGGCGAATATGGTAAATATATTTGTAAAAATGGGTATTTATTAAATTTATTTTGGTATATATAAGAAAGGAGTTCTATTTGATGTTAGAAATTAAAAGAAAAGAAAGAATAAAAGAAATATTTTCTATTGATGAAGATAAAAAAGAACATGTAGATAGTATAAATCATGCAGTAAAAGAGGTTTCTAGAAATCGTGTTAGATACTTACGAAAAAGTTTAGGATTAAGTGTTGGCGAATTTTTAGATGAAATTGATGGCTTTAGTGAAGAAACTCTACAATCTATTGAAAAAGGAAATTGTGGCTTAACTTTAGATAAAGCTTTAAAAATTTCTCAAAAACATGAGGTTAGTTTAGATTATTTATTTGGAATAAGTGATTATATGAGCGAAAATGAAATAGCTTTAGAAAAAGCATTTGAATACATTTTTGATATTCAATTTCCTTTATTCGATAATGAATCAGATCCTACACTAGTAGTAAATTTCTCTACAAATAAATATTTATTAGAATACTTTTATCATAAAAAATTACTAGAACACCAAAAAGAAAATAAAGAGATTACAATAGAAGAATTTGATCTTGAAATTGAAAATTTAAGAAATAAATATTTTGAATTGATTAAGTCGCCTATAGTAAAAAATGTAAAGTATAATTGCACTAAAATTGATTAATATTTAATTATAAAAAAATTATAGACTTTTTGATCTATAATTTTTATTTTTATCCTATTCTAATTAAGCAACCATCTTTACTAGCAATTCTAATATCACCAAATTCAGAGCAATCAGGATCAGACAAATTATACGTATATGTAGAAATCATGTATATATCAGCTTTTCTATAATCATATCCATAGTAAAATAATCTTTCAGTATTCCAATACATTTTTATATCTCCTACACATAGCAAAGATAAACAATTGCCAAAACTAAATCTTTCTTCTACACAATAATAAACAACATGATCATATTCATTTTCAAAATCAGAAACTAATTTTTTATATTCAGGTAATAAATCTAAATCAATCAGTTCATTGTTTCTACACACTTTTGTTTTTCCTTGCTCAAAATCATTTAAGATAATAGGATCTAAATTAAATGTTTTTGATAACTTTTTTAATCTTCTTTTTGCTTCTTCTATTTGTTGTTCTTTTGATATATTTCTACTCATGATACCAATTCCTTTCAATTATTTTATTTATCAACATTAACTAGTATTTCGTTGACAAATAAATGGTATCATAAGTATTGATGGTAAATAAATTTTGAAAATAGGTATTTATTAAAAATGTTTTGGTATATTTTAAAATTTATATGTTTTATAAAAAAATTATGGATCAATTTATAAATCCATAACTTTTTTTCATGTAGTAACTAACGAAATTTAAAATCATAATCTATTTAAACATTAATAAATATTAAAGTTTACGATCAACAAAAAACTCTTTAATGTCTATTTCTAAAACACGAGAGATCCTATATAGTACGGCGATACTAAAAGATTGTTGAACTTTAGTAGATTCTATATTACTAATTAGACTATGGCTTAAATCACATTTTTCTGCAAGTTGTTCTTGTGTCATTTTCCCATACGAACTATATTTACTATTGTTGTGTAGTCTAAAATATTTTATATTTTTACTTACTAATTCATAAATATATCTATCATCTTCAGGACTAAAATTCATATTATCACCACCTATATATATTTTCTCATTTATAGTAGATGTTTATAATATTCTTATCATAGATAAATATTCTATAATAAGTGGCTTTTTGTGAAAAGTTATGTTATACTAATATAGAACTGATGGAGTTTAAAAAGTGAGAGGTGAAAAATGATAAGTAGAATACTAAAAAAACTATTAAAGGCATTTTGCTATTTTATGATATTTGGACTTATATTCCAATATTTTCCTTTATTATACATTCCTATATCGTTGTACTTAATTTTTAAATTATATAAAAATGATTTTTTTACTAAATTTTTAATAAAATATAAAATAAAAAAAGAATATAAAAACATAAAATTTATAAATAAAATTAATTTATATGAAAATTTCAAAGAATATAACGAAGAAAATTTTGATAAAAATATATATGAATACAAAAAACACTTTATATGTTTATCAAAAAATAAGGTATCTATAATTGGCTATAACTCTATAAAAAATGAATTATATAAAAAAGATTTTGAGATCAATAATATAGAAGAAATATATTTTGAAAATTCAACTGATGTTTATACATATACTACTTTTGATACAAAAACATATTATAGAACGATAACTACTCAATATAATTCATATACTGAAACTGTTAATGAGCGAACACCTACTACAGCGAAAGGTTATAGAAAAGATTTTGGCTATGTAAATATTATATTTCAAGATATAGAAGAAAATGGAATAATGTTTGACTTTGGAAGACATAAAGATAGATATACAATACCTATAAAATTTAGAAGAATTTGTAGAAGAATTGGAATAAAAAATATATCAAAAATTCAATTATAAAAAAGAAAGAGGTAAAAGAAAATGAAAAAGATAAAATATTTAAGTCTAATTATGATAATAGCTTTCATGCTAACAGGTTGTGGTGGCAGTTCTGAAAAGGTAGTTTTGGCTAATGTAGTACATCCTACATCAGCAGAATACAATTATTATACGTTTAACGAAGTGAAAAATTTTGATAAAGTTTCTGTTAGTGGAATTAAATTAAAACATAAAGAAAATAAAGTAAATAATAATAAAACACTTGCTGGAGATGTGGAATATGAATTTACTATAAAAAATACATCCAAAGAAACGATAGATAATATTGGTTATATGCTTTTCTTAAAAGATTCTAATGGAAGATCATTTGCAATTAGAGGAAAAGAAACAATAAGTTTAAAAGCAGGAGAAAAAACAAAAATAAAAGTATCTAGTATGTGGTGTAAAGATGATTGCGATAAATCAACTACTCAAATGCTTTTTATAGATGATTACAACAAAGATTATGCTACTTTAAACGTATATCAATTAATTAGTACAAATTCAGATCAAACAATTAATACATCTGAATTATAAAAAGAAAGGAAGAATAGAAAATGAAAAATGTAAAATATTTAAGTTTAATTATGATTATGGCTTTAATGCTAACAGGTTGTGGAGATAAAGAAAATTCTAGTGGTGGAATTGATAATGGAAATAATAAGAAAGTAGAATATTATAGTGAAGCTGAAACAATTTATTTTAATGCAGAAACTGGAAAGATATGTAATGATTATAAAGAAGAAAATAGCGAACGTTCAAATACTAATGGTTGTTTAAAATGGTATTTATATAGTGATAATGGAGATAAAACTGTTAATCTTCTTTTAGATCATAATATATCTAACTCTATTGCTTGGAATACTAGAGAAAATCTAGTAAATGGTCCAAGTGATGAATTACTAACAACATTAAAAGAAAATACTAAAAAATGGACTGGTGTAGATGATCGAAAAGATCAATATACATTAAATTTGGGAGAAATCAATTACACAATAGATTATAAAGGATATAAAGCAAGATTAATCTCTGGAGAAGAAATCAAAGAAATTGTAAAAGATACCTCATCAAATCAAAATGGAGATATTTATTTTGACAAATCTACTTGTAAATTTGATAGAGACTCTACTCCTAAATGCCAATATGGATGGTTATTTGATAGAACACAAAGCGATTGTAAAAATTATGGTTGCTTCAATGAGGGTGGTAGTTCTTATTGGACTAGTACAGCTTATTCAAATGATAGTTATAAAACAGCTTATAGAGTTTATTTAGGATTCTTAAGTCCTACTACTATTGATTCAAAAGATATTAGTATTGGAATTAGACCAGTAATAACAATAGATAAATCTCTAGTTAAATAATGATAGAATTGGACTTTATAAAATAAAAGTCTTTTTCTTTTGCTTTAATCTATCTATTATTTCACTTTTGTGATATACTATATTAAGTTGATACATGTTGGAAAGGAATTGAAATTATGAAAAGTACGAATAAGAAAAAAGATGATCGTAAAATAGCAATCTACTCTAGAAAATCAAAATATACAGGTAAAGGAGAAAGCACCAAGAATCAAATAGAAATGTGTAAAAAGAAAATCGCTTTTCAATTTGATGATATAGATTTAGATAATGATATTATTGTCTATGAAGATGAAGGATTTACTGGTTATAACATGAATCGCCCTGCTTTTCAAAAAATGTTAAAAGATATTAGAGATAATAAAATTAAAATCATAGCTTTTTATAGATTAGATAGAATTAGTCGTAATGTAACTGATTTTAGTAATTTAGTAACAGAATTAGATAATTATGGAGTTGTCTTTTTATCAGCTACTGAAAATATAGAAAACGTAACCCCTAGTGGTCGTGCTATGATGTTTATGAGTTCTGTATTTGCTCAATTAGAAAGAGATACTACTGCTGAACGTATAAGAGATAATATGATAGATCTTGCTAAAACTGGTCGTTGGCTTGGGGGGAATACTCCTACAGGTTTTGATTCAGAACAAATAGAACATATTACAATAGATGGAAAAAAACGTAAATTATTTAAACTTACAGAAAATGAAGAAATGCCTATTATAATTACTCTATTTAAAAAAATGTTAGAATTAAAATCTTTAACTAAATTAGAAACTTATACGATTCAACATGATATAAAAACTAAAAATGATAAGTATTTTTCACGTTGGGGATTAAAAAATATATTAACGAATCCTGTTTATGCTTATGCTGATAAAGACACACTAGAATACTTTAAAACGTTTGATGTAGAGATTTATGCAGAAGAAAAAGATTTTAATGGGGATCATGGTTTAATGGTTTACAATAAAACAGAACACAAAGGAAAAAATAAAGTCGTTATCAAAAGAGATGTAGAAGATTGGATTATTTCTATTGGAAAACATAAAGGAGTTGTTAGTGGTAAGGAATGGGTAGAAATTCAAGAATTAATCCTAAAAAATAGTGATATGAGGTATCGCAAACCATCTGCTAGTAATTCTCTACTTTCAGGGCTTATAAGGTGTTCTCATTGTGGATCTTTCATGCGACCTAAACTAAAAAATAAAACTATTAGTGAAGATGGTAGAAGAAGATTCGATTATATGTGTGAGTTAAAAGATAAAAGCAGAAAACAAAAGTGTCAATGTAAAAATATTAATGGATTAGAAGCAGATGATTTAGTTATGGAAAAAATAAAAGAACTTGCTAATCCTAAATCTCTATTCTATCAATCATTAAAAGAAATATCTAAAAATACATTTACAGAAGAATATAAAAACAATGAGGAGTTAAAAGCTTTAAGAACATCACTTACAAAAAATGAAAAAGATATATCTTCCTTACTCGATAAAATAAAATATGTAGATATTGATTTATTAGATGATATTTCTAAAGAAATAAAATCTTTAAAAGAACAAAATTTAAAGATAGAAAAACAAATAAAGGATCTAACAAATACCAATTATGAAGAAATAAACGATAAAGATACTGCTGACCTTTTATTAAACGTTTTAGATACCTATTTTAACGAATTTAACGAATTAGACTTAAATACCAAAAGAAACCTAATAAAGCTTCTTGTAAGCTCTGTAACAACTGATGGAGAGGATATTACAATTAACTTTATAGGAGCTAGAACACTACAAGATAAAGATGTATGTGCTTGTAATAAAACAAGTGATGTATTAAGAATATCAGGATTTCCAACAGGTGAAGACAGCAAACGAGATTTTGATGTATTTTAGAAGCAATAAAAAAAGAGGTTGTGATGTCTCTTTAAATGATTCCATAGGGTATGACAAAGATGGAAATGAAATTAATTTAATTGATGTTTTAAAAGATAATACCAAGGATTTTGCGGAGATTATACATACTAAAGACAATATTTCTTTATTAAATCGTTATCTCGATTTGTTAAATAAACGAGAAAAAGAAATTATTATTAAAAGGTATGGACTTTGTAATACGAAAGAACAAACCCAAAAAGAGATTGCTCATGATTTAAAGATATCTAGAAGTTATGTTTCTAGAATTGAAAAAAGAGCGCTTACTAAAATGTTAAAAGAATTTATAAATGATAAAAAAGATTTATAAATTTTTTTAGGTGACTAAAGATTTTAGAAAGTCAAAGATTTCATTTATACCGTTGGTCATAAATTTTTCAATGTTTTCTCCAATAAATATAGCCATGTTGGTGGTGTTGTTGCTGTAGTCTTGAGCTTCATTATAAGTATAAGATTCTAAGTCAATGGGATTTCCATTTTTTATATCTTCTTCAAATTTTTTTATACTTTCTTCTGTCATGGTGGTTTTTTTAGAGAGTTTGGCTTCGTAATACCCACTTTCCATCGCGATGTATAGACTAATAAATAGTAAAAAAAGTAAACTTAATGTTTTAAAGAAATAGTTTTTATTTTTCTTTTTCATAGTTCTCCTTTAATGTAGGCATAAAGGGCTTTTGTTAAAATGCTAATGGTATTGTTTACTTCTACAATGGAGTTGTATTGCCCTCCTAATTCGATTAAAAGGGTATTTTCACTTACGTCTTGGTTGTAGATGCCATTTACCCCTTTACCACTTTTTAAAGCTATCCCTCTGGTTAGGCTTGGGTAATTCGTTTTTAAGTAATCGTTTAAGGTGTTGGCAAATTTTAAGTTTTTTTCGTAGTTAGGATGGTCTTTTCCAATCACAAATAAAATTTTAGCGTATTTTTTGTCTTCGATGGTGGTGGTTGAGGCTTCATAAGAGGTGGCGTCACGATGTAAGTCAATAAAATAGTTTAGAGTGGGATTTTTTTGCATAGCGTCTTTGATGAGCAATTTACTCGCGGCATACGAATAGGAATATTTCCAATTGTGTACTTTTAAGATTTCTGAGATATCGTTGGTTTCTACTAGAGCTGGAATGCCTAAGTCGTTTAAAGATTCTCTTAAGATGTAACTCGCCATTAATACACTAGGTGTGATGTTATAAGAAGCATTATTGGTTTTTTGATACCCTTCAGTTTGATGAGTGTTGTATATATAAAGAATGGGTTCTTTTATTTCTGTTTGATAAGGGTCTTCGATGTAATCAGCTTCAAATCCTACTTTTTCTTCGTTTTCTTCCATTTTGTTTGCTTCAACCCCTAATGTGTATTTGAGTAAGAAATCGGTGCTGTTTAAGTTCATTAAGTCAAAGATCAAAGGATGATTTTTTTTGGTGTTTAAGTTGTAATCTACTAAATAATTGATTAAGTTTTCATTATTCATGTGAATTAAAAATTTGTTGTACAGGAATTTAAAAATGGTTACAAAGGTTACAAAGACAATGATTAAGTTTAAGGTTAACTTATACCTGAATTTTAATTTTCTTTTGGTTTTAAAGCGTTTCATTTTTTATCACCCTATTAATTATAAGTCGCTTAGGGCAAAAAAAATGTTGAAAAAACCCTTCTTTTTCTGATTTATTTGATTTTGATGAAAATGTTATTTAAAGCGTTTGAAATAATGGTTGAAGAAAGGGAAAGGACTTCATGAATAGTGGTTGATGTGTATAAATTTTTTTCGATTTCTAAGCATGTGGGTACGCCAATAGATAATACAGGAATGTTAAAGGTTTTTTTATTTATTTCTTTGGGAGAGTTCAAAATGATTCCGGGAATAATACCTGTGTCATTGATTTCAATAGCTTGATTTAAGTAATCTTTGTTGTTGGTTTTTAAGGAGTCTATCATAATAATACAATCAGGGTTTAGGTCTTTTACGACCATTTCTATGAGTTTATATGAACTTATGCCCGTTTTTTCAGTTACAGAAGGGTTAAATAAAGCGATTTTAGGAATGGTTAAAAAATCTTCATAATGGTTAGTGGCAATTAATTTATTGGTTACAAAATAACCTAAAGCATCCGCGTCGACGTCTTTGTTGCCTAATCCTATGATTAAAACTTTATCGTTGTTTTGATATTTTTTTAAAAAGCTTTTAATGATTTTTTCGACTTCTTTGGTTAAAATGGAAGTTTTGGTAAACATGGTTTCGTATTTAAAACTAATGACAAAGTAATCGCCTACTTCTTTTTTATACTCTTTTTTATTTTCTTTAGAAACTAAGTAATGGGTCGTTTTATAGTTTGATGTTTTGGTTACGGTATTTTTTTCTTTGTGGTTGATTTTTTCAATGGCGTTATCTAAAAAAAGTTGTTGTTTCATCTTATCACCTTGCTTTTATTATGTTCTCTTTTTAACATTTTATGAATGAGAAAAAAACTCTTTTTTTATTTTAGGATTTAAAGTCTTTTTAGAGGACCTTTTTAGTAAAAATGGTAGAAAATATTTGCAAAAAGCCTTTATATTTGGTAAAATTTATTATGAATTTAAGAAAGGAGATTTTTATGCCTAATATTAAAAGTTCAAAAAAAGCTGTAAAGGTTATTGCTAAGAAAACAGAGAATAATCATGAATTAAAAGCTAGAGTTAAAAATTTAATTAAAAATTGTGATATGGCAATCAAAGCAAATGATAAAGATAAAGCAACTGAATTATTTAATGACATGCAAACAAATATCGATCATGCTGTGAGTAAAGGTTTAATTAAATCGAATACGGCTGCTAGACAAAAATCTAGATTATCAAATAAATTAAAAGGAATGAAGTAATTCACTTCTTTTTTTTTGATTTCTTTGATAGAATGAATTAAGGTGATGATTATGAGACTACTTAAAAAAAATTTTTTACTTCTTTTTTGTATTTTTATTTTGGGAATTGTTTTTTTAAATGTAGACAAGATTTCAGATAAAATTGCGGCTTCGTTAGAGAAAAATCCTCCAGTGGTTGTAGAAAATGCTAACGCATATTTTAAAACGGATTCTTTTATTTTTGTCCAGAATACGAATGATTTTGTTCCTCTTAGTTACAACGATATTTTAAATATTTACTATACGATTACGAATAGCGGTTTTGAGGATTTTACGTTTTACTGTCCTAGTGAATACAAAATGTGTTTAGAGGATGTGGGAAAAATTAGTAATGATCCTGAAACGTTAACTTACATTAATAATTTTGTGCATCCTTATAATGGTTTTTCAAATATTCAAACGATTATTTCAGAGTCTGGAGAAATTAATATAAAAATTAATTATTTGTATACGAAAGAAGAAATTAAAGCAATTGATGAACAAGTGACTAAAATCTATGAGACAATCATTAATGAAACCATGACTTCTTATGATAAGATTAAAACGATTCATGATTATGTTATTAATCACACCAAATACGATATTGAAAGGAATGAAACAAATCATTCTAAGTATCAATCTCATAAGGCTTATGGTGCTTTAATTGAAGGCTACGCAACCTGTAATGGGTACACGGATGCAATGGCACTCTTTCTAGAAAAAATGAAGATTCCTAATTATAAAGTGGCGACTGAACTGATGCAAACGGATATTTCGGGTCATGTATGGAATGCTTTATGCCTTGATGGAAAATGGTTACATTTGGATTTAACTTGGGATGATCCTGTTAGTGATGATGGAAAAGATTATTTGCAACATAAATATTTTCTAATTAATACATCTGAGCTTGAATCGATTGATCAAAAGGGAGAAGTCATTGTTAAAGAGCATCTTTTTAATAAAAGTATTTATCCAGAGTTAAGAGTTTAACTCTTTTTTTAATGTGAGTTGATTATCGAATAGATTAAATACTGTTGAAGAATGCGTCCACGCTATGGTTTTGAGTAATGGGTATTTTTCAACTAAGTTTTGAAAAATGTTTTCCCTTTCAAGTTGTGTTTCATTTTGGTTGAAATTTATAAAAGAATAAAGACTCTTTTTTTCCATTTCTTTTATGTTTTCATCTGTAGTATTAAAGTATTCTTTGATGTATGTGTAAAAATAATTTTCCAATTGGTTAATACTTTCTAAAAAGCTTGGATTAAGGTTAAATGTGTTTTCTTTATAGGTGGATGCATCGATTAAGAGGTAGCTTTTTAAAAAATTGTATAAGTAGAGGGTTTCGTTTAAATCAATTTTCTTTTTAGATATTTCATCTATTAAATCTTTTAAAGCGATTTTATAAATGTCTAATTTGTATGCATACCCTATTTTTTCTTTGATTTCTTGTTCTGTATAAATGTTTCCATATTGTTCCGCTAAATAGTAATATAAATCATTTTCTTTTAACAAAGCGTCTATCGAATATGTGATGTTTAGAAAAGTTCTTGCCTCTTCTCTTGTTTCTATATCGAAATAGGTGAATAATCCTTGTATATCGCTATTAAATATGGTTTGGTAATACGCTTCTAAAGTTTTGTTTTCTTTAAAAAGCACTAAAAAAAGGAGATTGGCCTCCTCTTTTCTATAGTCATAGTAAGAGTAGTCTTTAGAAGTCATTTGGTGCATGATTTCAGAATTAAAGTTATAGGTTCCCGATTCAGCGGAAGCTTCGATTAAAAATTTTAAAACGCGAAAACTAGCAATGTTTGTTACTGAATTTTCATTCTTTCGACAGTCGCATTTAAATTCACGGCAATGGTTGAGTTCATGTTCTAGATTTCTTGCTAGGTAAAAGATAAATTCCTTTTTATCTGAATGAGAAGTATTTTGAAAATTAGTTTCAATTTTGTTATAATCTATATAAATTGTATTGCTTTTCTCATCGTACTTGGCTAAAACCTTTTTGTTTTCAAAGGTTTGATTCAAGATTTTTAGGGTTTTCATATGACACATGTCTTCCAATTGATTGCTTGGACATTTAAACGCATTTTTTAAAGCCATTTTTAAAGCGACTCGCATGTTCGCATCTTTTTCAATTTCTTCTTTACCCCCTTTCTTTTTTGTTTCTACTGGGATAAAAACACTTTTTTCATCTTGTAAACTATTTTGAATGATTTCGATTGCTAATTCACT
Organism: uncultured Bacilli bacterium; assembly: GCA_910583945.1. Lineage (GTDB taxonomy): Bacteria > Bacillota_I > Bacilli_A > RF39 > UBA660 > MGBC108787. Next base: position 168,149 of record CAJTYF010000001.1, on the reverse strand, counting down.
TAAATTATCGTTTTGGTTTGTACAGACTTTTTGATTTTGTTCTTCTACTATTAAATCAATTATGTTCTCTTTTGGATAAAAGCTTTCATAGTTATAATGAACTTCTAAGTGGCTTATTTTTTGTTTTAAATCGTCTAACTTTATTTTTTTTAAATGGCCTTTAAACTTCTCTTTTGGCGATTCAAATTCTTTAAAATAATCTTGCCCTTCTATTTTAGTACTAAAATACGTGGATTGGCTTGAATTTAGTCCAATAGAAAAAGCTAATAAATAGCTTATGTATTTTTTTCTGTTTTTCATTGTTTCCTCCGGTGTTTTTATTTTTTGTTTTCGTTTATATATTCCAACACTTGGGCGATGGTTTCATCAAAATGGCTATAATTGACTTCAAACCATTTTATGTCCATTTGATTGTTAAACCAAGTGTATTGTCTTTTCGCATAATGACGGCTGTTTTGTTTGATGTTTTCTATTACGTTTTCTAGCGTTTCTTCTTTTTTAAAAAATGGGATAAATTCTTTGTACCCAATGGCGCTATGAAGAATTTTGGATTCAGGGTATTTTTCGTACAAGTTTTTTACTTCTTCCAGTAAGCCTTCTTGTAACATTTTATCTACTCTTTGATTAATAATCGAATAAAGGTGCTCCCTTTTGGTAGTTAGCCCAATAAAAAGAGCATTATAAAGGAGTTTTAACTCCTCTTTTTTACTTTCTTTTTCTCGATTTAAAAAACGAATAAGTCTTTTTCGATTATGAGGATGAATAGGACAATTTTTATCTTTTTTTAAAGCTAAAACATACAGTTCTTCGTCTGTTAATCCTTCATACGTCTCTTCCTTTTTTTCTTCTTGAAATTCATAATTATAAAGGCCAGCTTTTAAATAAAGACCCGTTCCACCGACAATAATTATAAAACGATTTTTAAATTTTTCAAGTAATTCTCTTAAATCTTTTTGATAATTATAAACCGTGTACGATTCACTAGGAGAAACAAAATCTATTAAATAATGAGGAATTCCCTCTTTTTCTTCTTCGGCTACTTTGGCACTTCCGATGTTTAATTCTTGATAAATTTGAGTGGCGTCACAATTAAAAATTACTCCATTATATTTTTTAGCGAGTTCTATACTCATTTTGGTTTTACCAACACCTGTTGGTCCGACGATACAAACAATCATTTTTTCCCTTTCTTTAAATTTATAGTACGTGTATATTCATTTAATTCTATTTCTATATGTTCATCTACCACATATTCACCTTTTTCTTTTTTTCTTGCTTGGGTTTTGATACTGTATTCTTCTAATTTTTCAAAATAAAGATTTAATTTAGCTAAAGCCTCTTTATCATTTACTTCATTCACTGAATCAATTTTATTTTCTAAATTAACAGAATTCTTTCTTAAGATGTCAAGTTCACTTTTTTTATTTGTTAATTTTTTTTCTAAATAAACTTGTTGAATCCAAGCACTTTCTAATTCTTTTTTCCAAGGGATAATTTGCATAAAACCAACACTTAATATAATAGTCATATCAATTAAATTTGGAATATTTTGATATAAAAATGATTTAATTAAATTAGAAAATGATACTATTTCATTAATGTTTGAAAATGAGTTGAATATACTCATTAAAGTAAATATTCCCAATCCTACTCCTAGTGCAATTTTAGAAACTTGTATACCCGCACTCTTTTTCTCAATCTCATTTTCTATATTTAATAAATGATTGTTTAGCATTTCTATTTCATTTTCTTTAATTAATATTTCTTCAAGATTTTGTGATAAATCTGTTTTTACACACTTCTCTTGCTCATCAATAATAATGGCTTTTCCATCTATAATTATATATTGTTTATTCATTCTTGCACCTTCATTCGTTTTTTTAAATTCTTATTATAGCCTATTTTTATTTTTTGGAAACTTTCTTTAAAATAAAGTTTAAGACTTCTCCATATTTTTCTAAAGCTTTTTCGCCAGGATTTACTAAAAAATCTTCAAAATAAATCGTTTCTTTTTTTATTTTTAGTTTCTGTTCTTCTTTGTAAGAAACGGTTGCTTGACAATCTCCGGATTCATCCGTTAATATATCTAAAGTTTCTCTAGCATTTATTTTCACTATTCCATTTAGTTCTTCTTCTTGAAAATCTAAATCACTCAAATTTTCTTCAAATAAACAGGCATAAACATTTGCAAAAGCACGATCTCTAAATAGACTTCCATCTTTTTCTTCACGATCCATTCTAAATTTGTTGAGGGTTATGAGTTCCGCATTTTCATAATTAATTTGATAGCCTAATTCTTCTTTTATTTCTCTTCCAAAAGCTTCTTTTATGGTTTCTCCAGCCAAAACATGACCTGAGGCGGTTGTATAAAGTTTATTTTTATCTTTACGAATTTGAAAATAGATGTTGCCAAATTCATCATAAAGCCAACAATGAACCGTATTGTGCCACAACGCTTTTTCATGAACAATCTTTCTTTCTTCTTTTCCTAAAAATTGTCCTTGTTCGTCATAAATATCTAAATATTCCATTTTTTCACTCTTTTCTTTTTCATTATTATAGCAAATAAAAGACTTTAATGTTATACTATTTCCAGATTTGGAGGTTATTTCATGATAAAAGAATTTAAAGAATTTATTTCTAGAGGAAATGTGGTGGATTTAGCGGTTGGTGTGATTGTAGGAGGTGCTTTTGGAAAAATTGTTACTTCTTTAGTTAATGATGTTTTGATGCCCTTGATTGGAATTGTTTTAGGGGGAATCGATTTTAGTAACCTTTCTATTACGATTAATAAGGCTACGATTACTTATGGAAGTTTTATTCAAAATGTTATTGATTTTTTGATTGTCGCTTTCTGTGTGTTTATTTTTGTAAAATTTATTAATAATTTATCAAAATTAGGTCATAAGAAAACTACTGAAGACGAAAAGAAAGAGCCCCTTCCTGACACCGAACTTTCTGTTTTATTAGAGATTCGTGATGAACTTTTAAAACAAAAGAAAACCACTAGTAAGAAGAAAACCACAACTAAAAAAAAGAATTCATAATGAACTGAATTCTTTTTAAATGTTTTGATCAAAAGTAATGTTTTTTATTAATTCCATTCTAAGATCATTAATGATTTTTTTACTCACTCTCGTGTAATCAACTTCTCCGTTTTTTATAGCTCCGATATTTTTACCAATTTTTTCATAAATTTCTTCAATGTCATTAAGATTATCAATTTGGTATCTATCTTTTAGAGTATCTGGATAGTATTTAAATAGAGTTTCTAGTATGTAAATGGCTACTTCATCAATAGGCAAAATGTCTTCTTTAATGGTTCCTAAAGATGCGAGATTGTAAGCAACTGTACTATTACTTAATTTCGGCCATAAAATACCTGGCGTGTCTAATAATGAAATATTATATGGGGTTTTTAGCCACGTTACATTTTTTGTCACTCCTGGTGTATTTCCTACTTCTGCCACATGGCGATTCGCCATTTTATTGATTAATGTTGATTTGCCGACATTGGGGATTCCTACAACTAAAGCATGTATCTCTTTTGAGTTCATGCCGTTTTCTTCTCTTTTTTCTTGAAGAGAAGCCATAATTTCATTGGTTACGTCAATGATTTTCTTAAAATCACTGGCGTTATTTAAATCTACTAATAAGACCTTTGTTCCTAAATTTTCATAATACGATACCCATTTTTTGGTTATTTTCATGTCACATAAATCTTTTTTTGTCATAATAAGAATTTTTGGTTTATTTCTAATCACATCATAAATGTCTTTTATTTTTGATGAAAAAGGCATTCTTGCATCTACTAATTCGTAGACTATATCTATGAGTTTGTATTTTTCTTCTATAATTCTTCTGGTTTTAGCCATGTGGCCTGGATACCAGTTAATGGAGACTTTAGAAAAACTTTCTGTACTGCTATTTTTATTGATTTTTTCCATAAAAAAATCCCTCCTTTTTCTATAATTTACTATTTTATTTCAAGTAAAAAGTCCCCTATATTATATCACATTTATGCTCATTTATAAAGTTACTTGCCTCAAAATATTTATCTTCATATTTAAAAACTGTCATTATACTTTTATCATCATTTACAATGATATTATCAATTAACTCATCTATAACTGTCTTACTTAATTCATTTATATTTTCTCTGACTTTAAATTTATCTATCCATTCTCTATTTTGTTCCGATTTAAAGTCTATTTTTTCTATTTTATCTTCTAACTCGTTAGTTTCTTTTTTTAACTTTAATAATATATCTGCATATTCTTTTTTATACTCATTGTATTCTTTAGTAGTTATAAAATCATTTGCTAAATCATCTTTTAAAGATTCATTAAGTAGTTTATACTTATCGATTTTCTTATTATTTTCTTCTAAACGATTATTTAAAATCTCCAAGTCATAATTTACATTACTATTTTTTACTATACATTCAATTTTCTTATCTATATCAACAATTAGGTTAATATGTTGATTAACAACATCTAATATGTCCTTTTCTAATTTCTTTTTTGCACAAGCGTGGCTAGAACAACTTTTCTTATATAAATAAGAAGAACAATAGTAATATTCATATCCTTTAGACTTTCTCAATATTAAATTGCAACCACATTTTTCGCACTTTATATGCCCAGAAAATAAATCATATTCATTATTCTTTTGAATCCTTATATCTCTATTGTAAATTATATTTTGCACTTGTTCAAATTCCTCTTTTGTTACTAATGCCTTATGATGATTAGGGACAATAATCCAATCATCCATATCTATTTCAAGATTTTTATGAATTTTATGACTTATTTTTTTCCTTTTCCCTTGTACTAAATCTCCTGTATAAGATTGATTTTTCAAAATCTTATCAAGTTTTTTGGTACTCCAAGTTTTCATTGATTCAGTTACTTTATAATTATAAGTAGATTCTTCTATTTTATATAATGCAGGTGGCAGAATACCTAATTCATTTAGTTCTTCCACTACCTCTCTTTTACTCTTTCCGTTCAAAATCATTTTAAATATTTTCCTCACAATAGTTGCTGCTTTTTTATCAATAATAAATTTATGCTTATTATTTGGATCTTTTAGGTATCCATAAGGTGCAACAGAACCAATAAATTCTCCATTTACTTTTTTAGTATCTAACACACTTCTAACTTTATTAGAAATATCTCTTGCATACTCATCATTCATTAGATTTTTAAATGGGACAATTACATTACTTACTGAATTAGGGTCTTTAAAACTATCAACATTATCGTTTATTGCAATGAATCTTATATTATATAATGGAAAGATTTGTTCAAGATAATTTCCTACCTCTATATAATTTCTTCCTAATCGTGATAAATCCTTTACTAAAATAGCATTTATTTTACCATTTTTCATATCATTTAATAATCTTTGAAAGTCTGGTCTATTAAAATCTGTACCTGTGAATCCATCATCAATATAAAAGTCTTTTAATTTTAAATCGCTATTATTCTTTAAAAATAAGTTAATTAAACTTTTTTGATTAGTAATACTATTAGATTCTGCCTTATCGCCATCATCACTAGAAAGCCTCACATAAGCAGCAACTTTCCATTTTTCCATTTTTTGATTCCTCCATTTCCTTAACAAATTCCATTGCTTTTTCATATTCATCTTGATACTTAAATTTAATTGATATATTTCCACCCTCGTGAACATATATACATTCAATTAGTTCATCAATAATATCTTTAGTTAATTCTTTAACTTTTTTGTTTCTTCTAAAATGTTCTATCCAATAGTCATCTTTTTTTAAGTTTTTGACATTTTCTAAATAAACATTTTCAAGTGCTTTTATTTCCTTATTATATATTTCAATTCTCTCATCATAATCTTTTGAATAATTCAAAAAATCTTCTCTACTTATTTTTTCAAATTTCCAATCTTCATAACTTACTTTTTTCAACTTTTTTAATTTATCTATTTCATTATTTAATTTATTAACTTTACCCAAATATTCTTGCTCATAATTACTACTTGCACTATTACTTTTAACCTTTTCAATGGTTTTTTCTAAACTTAATACCATTTTTATTTGTAATATAATCATATCTAAAACTGTACTATATAAATCTACAGTTCTTATTTTATGAGGAGAACACACATCACTTTGAGTTTTATAACTTCTGCAATAGAAGTTAGAACAGGCCCTTTTTCCTCTAAAATCTTCCATTCTACACATAGCGTGTCCACAATCTGCACATTTGATTTTCCAACCAAAGATAGATGGTTGAGAAGGTTTTTTTCTATCGCATTTTCTTTCATCTATTAAACTTCTAACCTTTTCAAAATCTGTAATATTAACTATACCTTCGTGTGTATTTTTAACAATAATCCATTCTTCTTTAGGTTTAGATACTTGCCTATGATTTTTATAACTTATAGTTCCAGTTCTGTTATAAACTAAATTTCCAATATAAGTTTCATTAGTTAGAATGTTACTAACTGTTGTTTTACTCCATTTATACTTTGATTCTACTGTGGTAGATTCTAAATCTATTTGATATTTATTTCTTCTTTGAATTTCTTTTCTGCATAAAATATGATTATTATTTAGATATTTGCATATTTTTAATATTCCATCTCCATTTAAAGCCATTTTATATATAAGTCTTACATTTTTCGCTTCATCTTCATCAATAATTAAATGATGAATATCCTTTGGGTCTTTCTTATAGCCATAGGGTGTTGTTCCTCCAACAAATTCCCCATTTTTAGATTTAGTAAGTAAAACGCTTCTAACTTTATTAGAAATATCTCTTGCATACTCATCATTCATAATATTCTTAAATGGAACGACCACATTATTTATTGACTTTGGATCTTTAAAACTATCAATGTTATCATTTATTGCAATAAATCTTACATTATATAAAGGGAAGTTATATTCAAGATAATTTCCTACCTCTATATAATTTCTTCCAAATCTTGATAAGTCTTTTACAATAACTGTATTGATTCTTCCATTTACTACATCACTAAACATTCTCTTAAATCCAGGTCTATTAAAACTTGTTCCAGAATAGCCATCATCTACATAGTAATCCACTATTTTTAAATCGTGTTCGTTTTTTAAATAATAAGTTATCAATTCTCTTTGATTCTTAATGCTATCTGATTCTGCATTATCGCCATCATCACTAGAAAGTCTGCAATATATTCCAACATTCCACTTTACTTCTAATGAACTAATTATTTCTTTTTTACTTTTACGAGGCATATATCACACCTCACTTTTAGCAAGATTTCTCTTTTTCCATTCTCTTGTTGCTTTTCTCCTTGCAGCCATATCCCTTTTGTATATTTCGTTAATTGCTTTTGAGATTTGCTTACATAAACTTTTTTCTTCTGAAGAATATTCATCTTGAATACCAATAATGTTTACTAGGTCTTTTACTATAAATTCTCCAAAATCACTTTCTAGTTCTATTACATCTCTATTTAATCTTGATATGTCGCATACAATTATTGTGTTTATTAACCCTTTCTTTACATCATTTAACAATCTTGTATATTCTGGTCTGTTCTTATCTATTCCAGAAAAGCCACAATCAGCATATATTCCAGATAGTCCTTTCATTTCTTCCTTTTCTAAATAGGCAAGTATCAAATTTATTTGTAAATTTATACTTTCTACACACTCTCTATTAGTTCTCACATATACTGCTATCTTTTTTTCGGATTTTTTCATAGTATCCTCTCCTTTCAATTACGCTCTAATTTTAGAAGAAATAAACTATTTTTACGATTGTGCGATTTTTGATTTTGCACATTTGATTTTCTTATCTGTATATGCTTTTAATTACATTAGTAATACATTCTTCTGCTTTCCTATCGTTATTTGAAAACGCTATCTTTACTAATCTACCATTTACCTTAAATACATAAGGATTTTTTGCAGCAATTAAAAAATCAAGCACTCTTTCGTTACTTGACTTTTTTTTGCTAATTTTAATATCTTTTATATCATCCACATCATCTGGATTGATTTCATTAAGTGGTGTGTTTCTACATCTTTCTAATTTTTCTTGTAATGCAGTAATATCTATATTTTTCAATTTAAAGCCTCCTTATATTTTCTTAAACATCTAAACTTAAATTCTTCTAACGATTTAAAACCAAACAAATTACACTTTATTAAGACATCTTGTACCATACCTTTTGCTTCTTTTTTATTTTCTGCTTTTACACACACATCTAATTTACTTTTTTTAGTAATAATAGTTACTATATAATTCTTTCTTTTGTCTTTCATCTATCTTTCCTCCTAATCCTAAACTTTTTAAATAACCTATTATATCTATTTCAAATGTATCCACAAGTGCATTGTCAATTTTCTGTATTTGAAAATCATTAAGTCTTCCTAAATAATTTTGTAACCTACTTTTATCAATTACTCTGGTCTGTTCTAATAGCACTAATGAATTAAACCTTAAATAATTGTTTTTAGGAATAAATATATGCGTTGGCAGGAATCTTTTTTTTAATACTTTGGTTAATGGAGCAATTATTACTGTTGGGCTATATTTATTTCCAAAGTCGTTTTGAATTACCACCACAGGTCTTTCTCCACTTTGTTCGCTTCCTACTGCAGGATTTAATATTGCATAATATATATCGCCCTTACTAATTTGACTATTATCTATCATTTTTCTTTATTTCAACTTTATATATAATGCGTGGTGGTTCTTCAAACAAATTTAATATATTTAACTTTTTCCCTTTTAAATAATTAGTTAAAACTCTATCTACATCTTCTTGTGCCTTTTGCATACTTGTTTGTGAATGATCCATAGTAGTTTCAAATATCAATTTAACATTAACCTTATAAACTTTTCTTTTTTTCATTTTTATTTCCTCCTATATGTAAAAAAAGCCAAAATATCTAATGATAAATTGGCTTTTATATTTTCATAATTATTTTCTTATTTTTGTTTCAACTGATATTTTTCCTTGAACCCCTCAGCCTACGGGAAATCATCAAACGAATAATGTGCTACATTATTACCACGGGAATTCCACCCCTCCGAGGATCTCTCCGAGCTGCCCCCATTGCGTGATTCTGTGGCTAGGCAGGAGTATCTTTAATTCTATTGTTTGTCATTGCATATTAAGTGCTACTTAATTTTATAGCCAAGCATTTACCGACAAGCGTACTTGCTAATGTGCTATCAACAATAGGAATGTATCTGATGAATGTATATCAAATTTTCAAAGAACACTCCTGTTCCTAAAAAAAGAAACAGGCAAAAGGGAATAACTTACCCTTTCACCTGTTTCCTAACTAATCTGCAAAAATATACCCACCTAATTCAATTTTTTTAAAATTTCTTTTAAATTTGTTCTTGCGACTGCTAAACTTTTGGATACATTCTTTTGTGATACATTTTCTTCTAAAGCAATTTGTACTTCACTTTTCTCATCAAAATAATATTTTTTAATTCTTCTTTTCTGAACCTCTGGTAGCAAGTTAATTGCTTTTTTCAGTTCGTTAAATGTAGATTCTTGTATAATTAAATCTTCTAGTAACATAGGCTTGTCCTTTGCTCTAGTTTCAAGACTATTCTCAAATAGTTCTGAATGTTCTATGTGATTATCATATTCATTTAATTCTGATAAATCATCTAACTCAAATCTATCAAAAGTCTTATATATTTCTTCGTTTACCTCTACTTTTTGAATGACACCTTTACTATCTTTAAAACTTATAATATAAATATTTTTTTCTTCTAAATACTTTAAAGTATAAGGATTATCTCTATATTTTCTTCTTTTTGGGCGTTCTGCCATATTTCTTCCTCCTATCAATTCGATTTTTTAATCAAATTGATAAAAGGTGGACTTCTACACCTTATAAAAACACAAGAAAAAAAGCCGAATATGCTCCCTGTGTTTTTTAGAACATAATCGGCTTTGGCTAATCCATTTTCATATTGAATTGTATTATCCTTGAAATAGTATTTATTCACTTTGACTAGGCTACTCCTTTCAAAGCATTTGCCTAGTAAGCACAAAATGAAATACTACAAAAAGTTTTGCACTTATGATTTTATTTATATTAGTTTGTAATTTGAAAGGTTTTAAATAGAATTATTACTCCCCCATATTACTACATTCTATTTTTCATTATTATCACTACTTTTCTTTTCTAAAATTACATACCATTGATGGCAATGCTACGAGGACATTATACGACAATAATTTTGCGAATTTTGTCGCATTGTGTAATACAAAGCGATTTTTTTAGATTTTTGACACAAAACATCAAAAAAAGCATACTTTTTATAGTATGCTTAATTATTTATCATCTTCATAATAATAGTCATCTTCTTCTAACTCGCCATCTTCTTCAAAGTTCCAAGGATTATATCTACCCTGTCTAACTAAATCTTTTTGCCAATCTTCTAAATTGTAAGCATTCATTTCTGTTTCTAACTCTTCATCTATGTCATCATCCTCTTTTGATGAATTTAATGAATCAAGTAATGCTAACCCTATTAAAGCAGATCCAACTGAACTTTGCTTTTTAGTTTTTGGAACATATTGTGTAGTTGAAGATGGTGTCTTTTTGCCATTTATTGTAATTCTAATCTTTCTTGATAATTCTTCAGATAAATTCATAAGTTGTTTTAAAATATCCATCAAAATATCTTCCTCATTTTTTGAGTTTATAACTTGTTTATTAAAGTTATCTATTTGTATAGATACATTATTAGCATATTCAAAATATGAATTTCTTTCCTTATCTTCAAAAGACAGTGCATTGTTTTTTATATAATCATTTGCATTATTTAAAGCCTCTTTGATTCCTTTTATATAGTTTTGAATTTCAGATATAAGAATTTGGTTATTTTTATCGCCTTTTGCTTTTAATATTAAAGCATAGATGTGTTTACAATACTCTTGTTTATCTTCAAAATAAGGACAAGTACAAGTTGCACTCTCAACAATATTATCGTTTTCTTTGTCAAATGTAACAGTTGTATTATATATTTCTGTGCCATCTACCTTACAAGAATATTTATTCTCATTTTGTTTAAAATCAGATATTTTATTATTTAAATAATATTTCTCTCCTCTATTCCTTATTTGTGGTTGAAAATAATTATCATAAACACTTATATCAAAAACTTTCAATTCTTCTTTTATTTCTTTTTCAGTTAGTTTATTATTTTTTATAGTTGTCTTCTTATTTATATTAGTTGTTGCGTGCTTTTTTTCTAAAAGTTCTGCGATTTTTGATATTATCCAAACAATACCTGCAATAAGAAATGCTATTGCTTCAATGAACCATTTAAGGAGAAAATAGCCAATAAATATAAATGCTCCTAAAACAAATATAACATCTCCTATAGTAGGATCTTTCTTTCTTCTTGCCACTACTCTATACCTAATGCCTTATATACGGCGTCCTCTGGAGAATTATAGAATGAGATATTAAATTTTGCAAATAAATCGCTTGGTACACTTGTTATATCTACTGCAGATGACATAGGTAATAAAATCTTTTTTGCTCCAGAATCAAAGCAAACCTGTAATGTATTAGCAAGTTCTTCTACTTTACTAATTGTTCCACCAATACTCATACTTCCTAATATTACTAAACTATCTTGTAAAGGCTTTTTCAATGCACTACTACACATTGCAACAAATGCTGCGAGTGATACATCTTTTGAAGCACCAACACCTTGTAAATCTTCAATATGTAATAAATAATCTATATTTTCTGTTTGAATACTAGCACTTATATTTTTCTTATTTCCTTTAAAATAGTTAAATGCAGTATTTAAGGCTTCTTTTGTTTCTCTATCTGTTCCTATTCCAGATGTTGTAAATCTTCCGTGTCCGACAGGAGATTCTACTTCTAATTTGAAAGTTCCTATCATTCCAGAATGACCTCTACCTATAAAATAAGTATGTCCTGCTTTTAATGTTCCCTCTGGAATAAGTTTTCCTCCTCCACACTCTGGTACTGATATAAAGTTTTCATCCATTGTATCAGTATCTATATATGAAAAATGTACATCATAAAATTCCATTCCACCTATTTTCTTTAATTGCTCTTTTACTCTTCTTCTACCAACTAAAGCATATTCTAGTATCTCTTTCAATTCTTCTTTGCAATATTCTCCATTAGGATATAAAAGTTTTACTAAACCAGATACTGTCTTTCTAACAGCAATTACATCTCTTTGATTTAGATTACTGCCCAACTTAAAGTATTTATCTAGTGAATCAGAGAATGTTCGTTTTCTCATTTCTCTAAAATACTCTGATAGATAATCGGTAATAAATCCATATTCATCTGTTATAAGTTCTGGTCGCATTTTAGGGATTTCCCAACCTGGCAAATAATAGTGCATTCTATCAAAGAACGCCGAATCATTCGCCATCTCTGGTGGGAATGGTTCAAATAAATGTGATGTTTTTAATAACACTTCTACACTTTGATTTATATTTCCTACGAATACCATTGAAGCATTAGCATTTTTTTCTTCTTTTCCTCTTGCAAATGATCCAGAAGCCATATAATCTTTCATTATTTGAATACCATCTTTATCTTTAAATGAAATTCCTGCAACTTCATCAAATGCAACACAATCCCACATACCAACTAATCCAATTTTCTTTTGGCTCATATTATAGAAAAGGTTTGCAACTGTTGTCTGTCCTCCAGATACTAATATACTATTAGGAGATATTTCTTTATAGATATGCGATTTTCCTGTTCCTCTTGGACCGAGTTCACATAGATTATAATTGTTCTCAACTAATGGTACTGCTCTTTCTATATAGTGCCACTTTTGTATTTCAGTTAGTCTAGTTGGTTCTATTCCCATAGAACGAATTAAAACATCTATCCATTCTTTTTTTGTAAAATGACTTCTTCCCTCAAATAGTCCTGTTAAGTCCATATTAGGTAATTGAATTGGATCTAAACTAGCGACTACAAATGGTATTCTAATTTTATTTTGGTCATCATAAGAATAACTAACTTTTATAATACACCAAATTCCACCGACTAATAACTTTTCATATTTTTTGACTATATCTTCGCTAATAAGTGCGTCTTTAATTCCAAGATTAGAAAACTCTGCTTGATATATATCTAACTTTTCATTTAGCCTAACGGTTACTTTATCAATAATAGTATAGATACCTTTTTCTTTGATTTTAGATTTTATCTTTTCTGCTTCATCTGGTCTAACAAAGTTATCTGCTAAAATCTTTTTTACTGTTTCAACGCCATCACGAATAGCATTTTCATCATCAGTAGCACAATACATACCTAATAAATATTCAAGAACATATACAGGAACATTTGCACCCTCTTTTATTTTTTTAGTTAAATCTTTTCTTACTACTTTTCCTGGAAAGTATTTATTTAACTTTTCATTTAGTTCTTCCACTTGTTACACCTCCTAAAAATCAAAATTATTTACTATTGCTATATCAATGTAGAATTTAACTCTTGGTAGTTCTATACCTGTTTCTTCATCAGTAATAACTAAATAATATGGTTTAGTTCTATCATATTCTATATTCTTAAATACAAATTTTTCTCTAAAGAATCTATCTTTAACTTCTGTATTTTCATAATTAGCAATTATAGTACATTCATCAGATACTCTATTTCCATTTTCATCTTCAAAATGAAGCAAATATCTACAAGGCTTATTGTTCTCATCAATATTTGAATCCTGTAAGAATTCTAAATAAGTAATTGCATTCGTTATCTTCGCAGTTAAACCACTATAAGTAATACCAACCTTTTTAGATTCTTCACTTGTTCTTGTTGATTTGAAATCAATTACAGGAACAATTACTTCTTGTGGAAGTATTCCTCCGTGAACATAGTTTATTCCACTACCTTGTCTTGCATATATGATATTTCCTTTTGGAACATTTACATATCCACTATTCGCACCAAAAACATAACTTAAATCAACTGATATAATTCCTTCTTCTTTTGATGGCTCATTTGAATAAGCGTATCTAGTTTTTTGTTTAGTAGCGTTAGTTTCTTTTGTTGTTTTCTCATAACTTTCAACTTTTCCTCTTTTATAGAAGAAACCGTGATCTGCAGTAATAAATACATTAACTCCACTAAATGTCGTATGTAAATCCCTTACTAACTTTTCTATTTCATCAATAGCAGTTTGACAAGCCTCAAATATTTTTACTTCATTATGTTCTCCTGCATTATCTACTGTATCGTGATAGATATATACAATTTTCTTTCCAGAAAACATCTTTTTCCATTCCATTTTAGTCATTTCATACATATCATTGTATTTTACTGCTATGGAATCCACATTTTCATTTTGTAATATTAGTTCTCTATCTTTTACAGAACTAGATGGCATATCATCAACCAAAATATCATCACTATCATTCACTCTTGTTAATTCTTTGTTAGGTAGTAATGCAGCCATACCTAACTTTGTATATGTTGGAACAAGCCCTAACATATAATCAATTTCTGATTTACTACTAAATGTCTTTAATCTATCTGTAAGTTCTTTAGCACACTCATATCTAAATGCGTCTGATACGATAACAATTATTCTATCTTTCTTATCATTAAATGGTGCTACATAAGTCTTATAGAACTTATTTTGCATTGTCATTCTATTAGAATCATACTTGTCCATATTCTCAATAGAATCACTCCATTTAATAGATAACTCACTTATAAAGTCATTTACATATACATTTTCTACTCTGTTTTTTAAATTGATAAACATATCTTTGTCTTCAATGTTATCAAAATGATAGTAAATCTTTCTATACAATGTATCAACTTCACTAAAACTTTCTGTATAGTCTTTAGCAAACTTATCTATATCCACTGTCTTTATTGAATCTTCTATATCTTTTATCTTCTCAAAGAACCTAATAGCATATTTTACAAAGTTATATTCATTTTCATAAGTATCAAACCAATATTTATTCTCTCTAAATTCTAAATAACTTGTATATTTTTCATATTCGCCGATACCATTAAATAACTTATCAATAATGTAATTTAATACATATTTATCAATACATTTAAAAGTATCACTTACTTTATATTCTTCTATATCAAGATTCTTGATTAAGTCTTCAATACCAAATTCTTTTTCTATATCATTAGATAATAAATCATAATATTTCTTTGTAGTTTTATCTCTCATTAAAGAATTGATAAAAACATAAACATTCGTAGATTTATCTTTCAAAATATACTTACTATATCTACCTATTGTACTGTCTTTCTTACCATCATCAGTTATAGTTAAGGTGGAAGCAAAATAAGTAAATACTAACGCTTTAAATACTTCTGGTAACTCATTTATATTAGTAATAGAACAACCAAAAGTATGATTAAATAAACTTATAATAAATTCTTCGCTACCAAACTTAAATAATTCTTCATACTTTTTTGAATCTTCAAAGTATAGTTTTATAATGTTCTTTAATATGTCATCTTCATTTATTGACTTAATATTTAAAAGTATTGCAGTAATAATCAAGTCTATATTGTCTTGTGTCTTTTCATCAATATCAAAATCTTTAAATTCATTTTCTCGTTTCTTATTATTAAAGAATTTATTATATTTCTTTATTATGCTCCTACATTCTTCAGTAAGTTCAAGATTCTTTAATCTCATTGTAGTTGAATCTGGGTTAAATAATAAATCACTATTTGCACTTTCTAAATCAAGTAATTCATTATCTGTGCCTTTTAATCTATCAAAAGGAAGATAGATAACAATATTTTTACTTAATTCTTCTTTTTCAAGATGGTATCTAATCCAAAAACTATTATTATCATAAATAATTATTTCTGTATTATCTAATTCTAGTTCATCAATTAGTTCTCTATATTCTTCTTTTGGATCATACCAGAAAATGATTTTTCTAGTTCTTTTCTTCTCACTATCTCGTGAGAATGCTCCATTTAAAGTATCCAAAAGTAATTGTTTTACTTCATCAAACATTATTTATCCTCCTCGTTTTTTTTTATGGTTGGAATAATATAATCATCCCACTCTTTTAAATTTGCCAAAAATTTTTCACTATCTATCAATTTAGATAATCCTAATTCTTTAAGTATTAGAACTCTATAAAGCATTATTACTTTAAAAATATATGTAGTTGCTTCTGTTCCGTTTAAAGTATTATTTTTATTAACTGAATGGGAAAATTTATTTCTCGTATTTACAAACATAGTTATAAGGTTATCAAAATAATACTTATCTTTTGGATCTAACTCTTTTTCATACTTAAAAATATCATAATCACAGATATTGCACATATAAATAAGTTTATCGTAAAATGTTATTTCACTAATTTTCTGCATATATCCTTTAATGTCCTCTATTTCTTCAGCAGTCATACTTTCTATATTTTTTTGGCTCGTATCATTAACAATATATTTTATTTTATCTCTTATTATTTTTTTCGTTGTTGTTTTACTTGAATATATAACCTCGTATAGTCCATCTAATGATTGCAATACATTTAATATAGTTATTTCTGGGTAATGATTACTTTCCATCATAGCAACATTAAACATAGCAAACTGAAAACTTGCCTTTTTGTTTAGGCTTCTAAACTTTTTAAAAGATTCTTTAAAATCTTCAATATTCATATTTTCAATATATTGCTCACTAATACGGATAAAACATTCTTTAGTTTTATACTGTTCTACTATATTGGCTAAATACTTTTCATCCATAAATGTTGCTTCTATAATACTTGGAAAATATCCTAGTACAAATCCTAAATAACTATAAAAATCCCAAAAAATTGCTTCAAGTTCTGTATTATCTAATTTTTCTGAATCTAATTCAATTACAAAATTAAGGTTATCATACTTAAATTGTATGGAGTAATCATCAAATTTACAATTTATATCTTTAAATATTTCTGGCATAAATACTATAACACCATTTGCTTTACTTACTTTTATAGATAATTTTATACTCATATCCACACCTACTTTATTTTAGCAAGTATATCTTTGAATTTGTCATAATTAACTGTTACTCCATCATCTAAATCTATACTAATTCTTTGATTTGCAATATGTGCTATTTTTTCATCATACTCTTTAATTTCTTGTAATTTAGCATTTAAGTCTGTTTGTCGCTTTTGTATTTCTTTCTTTTCGTTCATAGAAAGTTCTGTTGTAAGTTTATAGTTTACATCAGAAAGTAATTTTTCATAAGTTGTTTGTATTCTATGTAAATAATCAAGTCTAACTTTTGGTACAGTATTCTCATTATATCTGTGCATATAAATAAGTGCCTTAAATCCATTTTTCTTTCCACTATCAAACAACCAATATATAGGTTTCTTTTGATATATCTTTATATGGTCTGAATAAAAATCATTATTGAAATATCTCCTTATAGTTTCTTCGCTTGTTTCTGTACCTCTTTTCCCTAATGCTTCTGCTATAAAATCTAAATTTTCATTAAAAGTTCCTTTACCATAAGCAGTTCTAATGAAATCTTTAAATCTTTCTACAATGTCATCTCCAAAATATGACTCATCTGTTATAGGTATAATATTATCTATATCTGGTTTATAAAATTTATATTTATCAATGTCAAACTCTCCACCTGCATAAATAAGTCCATTTTCATCAAGAGAATATCTACCAAACATACAACCTACTGCGTAAGATATTAAAGATTTAATTTCTCTTTCTTTATTTGCTTTCCTAATAGTTATATCTTTATCCTCAACATTTGGAGTTAATTCATCTTGTAAACCATATATTTCAATAAAAATACGATTTAATTCTTCTTCGTTCTCCTTAAGTTTGTTAAATCTTTCATTGCAACTTATTTCCCAATGTTTATATGCTTCTTCTAATGTATTTTCAACTAAGAATCCATTTTCTTCTTCTTTTTTTATTTGTTGTGGAGTTAGATTATGTTCAAGTAATAATGGATGAGATAGGAAATCCCAACTTGTTTCAAATGAATCCCAATCTTGTTTTGAAATTCTTATATTTTCTCTAACAATATTTATTATTTCTTCATTTTCAAATTTCAAAATTGGAATAGAACAAATATGTCCAACTTCATAATTAAGTGTAGGAGATAAACAATTTAGTATTTCTAATGAAACTTTTGAATTTAAAAATCCAATGAGTTTTAAAAGAACATTATCATCTCCAAATATACTTGTACCTGCAACATCAAATATAAACCCATTATCTTTAAATCTAAAAGCAATATTACCACTTGATATTTTTGACCAAGTAACACTTTTATTAAAATATTTATCTCTATTTATTACTCTACCAGTATGGTTTACTGCTGAATGCTGATCTATGTAATTGCAAACTTCCTCTCCTTTGTTTTTAAAATTTACTACATAATCATTATTGCCATACCACTTTCTATATTCCCCACCTTTATTGTACGGAAACCATTTTTTATTTCCAATAGTTTCTTCCTCAGTTTTTAAATTAAACCCAATATTGTCTTTATCAACCTCAAACCATTGTCTTAAAAACTTGTTATTATTAGTAGTTGCCATACCTTGTCTAGGATAAGCAATTTTTCCGAGTATTGTTCCACTTGCAAAACTGTTTAATAATGATTCACTTATCCAAAAGGCAATTTGTGTTCCTGGCATTTTATCAAATTTCGAAGAATCAACTTCATATTTATAACTAACACTTTTATTCAATGCTTCTAAATATTTTTTTCGTTGAACTTCCATACCACCTACATACTCACTTAATTTAAAATATATCCCTTTCTTGTTTTCTTGTGTATTTTTTAATGTAAAAGTACATATAGGAACAGTTGCTTCTTCAAAAGCAGAATATTCAAATTGAATAAGTGATGATATAGATAAATTATTTACAATATATTTTCTTAATTCTTCATAGGAAGATATAAACATCCATACATAAGGAGTCATAAAACCTAAGTGACTTCCCTCTTTACTAAATATGGTATTTCTAATTATAAAAGAAGAAAAAACATCACTTTTAACGCTCTTATAATTTTTTAAAATATAGTTTTTAAGATTTGCTGACATTACACTATTATTCATATATGGTGGATTTGTGACAACAATATCATATTTTTCGCTTAAAACATTGGCAATTTTAATTAACGGATTTATTTTTTCTTTTAACTCAATACTAAATATCGTATTATCACTATCAATGTTTTTTTTCAACTCTTCATAATCTCTTTTTTCTAATAATAAAAGTGAGCCTATTTCTTTTGCATTTTTAAAACTGTCAATTAAATATTTTGCATTTTCTTTTTGCTCTGCGTTAGAAATATTATCAAGAATAGTATCACTAATTAAATTAGATTCTTGAACACTCATTATATTTAAGTTTCTAACTATCTCTTTATTAAATATTTTTTTGTCATACTCTCTTGCTTTCAATAGAACTGATAAGATAGATAATTGCCCTGCACGATTATCTATATCTAATCCATATAAATTATTTTTTAATATAAGTTCTGGTATATCATTTTTATTATACCCTGCCATCAAATATATTTGATAGAATACTTCAAAGGCATAAACAAGTATATGTCCACTTCCACAACAAGGATCTATGAATGTAATCTTTGTTGGATTTATTTTTTCCTCCTGTTTCTTAACATTATCTTTTATAAAATATTTCCAATTATCTATAATTGAATCACTATTGCTATGTTCCACCCAATATTTTCCTAATGAGTTTTCTACCATATATTTAACAATCCAGTCTGGAGTAAATAATTGAGTTGCATAAGCAATTTCATTCTTTTTATAGACTTTTTTGGCAGATATTACTCTATCTTTTTCAGTTTGATTATAATATTGGTATAACCACCCTATAATTTCTACTTGATTATAATTATCTTCTGGGACTTCTGTTACAATTTTGGCTATAAAACCTGTGTCATTTAATAAATTATCTGGTATCAATATATCTATATAGTCTGTTATTCCATCAAATACTTGTGGAATTACTTTTCCTAACTTCTTGCAAACTAATAATAAAACATACTTGAATTTATCATTATCATCTTTTAATTCTGCATATTTTTCCTTTTTAAAATCTATATCTAACTCTGGATTTATTAGATTAGTAAACTTCATAATCTCTGGATCTGGAGTATTATCTTTTGATGATAATACTCTTATTCCTAGACTTTGATTATCTTTTGTAAGTGGTAAATAATCATTGATTTCCATATATCTTATAGCAACTACTCTATTAAACCAAGTATATGCTGCTTCTTCTATTACTTGTTCTAAACCTAACTCTTGGATTCTTTTTATAAGTAATTCTCTTTTATCATATTCCTCTTTTGAAAGACTTAAAGTATGTTTTTCATTAGATAAAACATAAACATCTCCATTTTGTTGTTTTGAAAAAGTTTCATCTACATAGAATAACTTTATCTTACTTTCAATTTTTTGCATTAAATCTTGTCTTGATTCAATAGCAAATTTCTTTAATATGGCTTTATCCATAAAACACACTCCTATCTAATTGTTAAGTTATTATTTTCTTCTAATTCTTTTAACAATTTTGCTTTCAATTCCTCTATATACTTATCTATATCTTCTTTAGAATTTATCTCATAAGAGCGATTCATAAGTATATCAGTTCTTACTACTTTTCTTTGGACTACAACTTTTTCTTCAGTTGGTTCTTCTCCTGTTTCTTCTACTACTTTTGCTTTGCTTTTTTCATATTCTAAAGCATTTATGAATCTATCTTTTAATTGGTCTATTCTTGTTTGTTGAGCAAATATATCTTTTAATTCGTTAGAATGTTCCAAAGTATTTATAACTTCTTTACAAATTTTAATATAACTATCCCCAAAAGTTTCATCTACTCCTGCTATTTTAATTTCATTTTCAATATAAGTTATTGTACTTTCTATCATCTTAACTATTGGTTCAGATTTTATATCATACATCTTTCCTAATATATCAATTAAATCGTGTCTTAACATTGGTAGATTATGAATATCACTATATGGCTCTGGATTAGTTAAAATAGTAGTTATTTCTTCTACAACTTTTGTTAATTCTTCTGTCTTATCTGCAAAGTCTTTATTATTATCATAAATAATTAAAGTTTTTCTTGCGTCATCAAATTGTTCTCTTTGCATACCTTTAAAGAAATCAAGTATCATATCTATTTTAGGAGATAATTCACTTATTTCTTCTTTTCTTTCAGATACTGATTTAAAAAACTCTCCAACATCTCTAATTTTTAATAAACTATCAAATAGTTCAATAGATTTATCTACTACTTCTTTACCTGGATATTGATATGTTCTAGCAGATCCATATCCATAATTTGCTAAAATATTTCTTAACTTGTTTGAATATTCAGTTAAACAACTTGCTTTAAAATCTTCAACCATACCATCTTCATCTTCACGCAAATTGATAACATTAAATGAACTTCTAGCAACTGATTTTAAATTATTGATAAGTTCTATTGATATTTTTTGTCTTATTTTAATAATAGTTCTATCATAATAATCTCTTTTTAATATCTTTGTTAAAGTATCATCTGATGTTATATTTTGAACTTCATTTCCATAGATTAAAGATACTACCTCATCTTTTAATAATCTAGTTAATAAATATAAAATATCCTCATCTAGGAATCCATAAGGTGCAGTTCCAAAGTCTTGTAATAATGTTCTTATTGTCATTGGAATACTAAAAGCATTCTTTTCTTCACAATATTCTTTCATTACATCATAGGCTTTTTGATTTACAAAATCTACTTCTTTTCCAAATAAATTTTGCATATTTTCGTGGAATAATTCTTTTATATCTTGTGTAGTATAGTTGTGTTTAATATAAGAGAATTTAGTATAAATGTTATTTATCAATATCTCTAATGCTTCATTTATTCTTCCTTTTGCTTCTTTAGAATTGATATTTTGTCTATCTCCTGCAATTATTATTTCGGCATTATTTAATTGTTCTCTAATATTCTCTTTTACTCTTATTTCAGCATTTTCAATCTCTCTTTGCTTTGCTCTTATAATATCTTCTACTTGTTGTGTTTGGAAGATTCCACTCTTACTTCTTCTATATTCTTCTACTTGTAAGTAGTTTGTTATCTCATCATAGATTAAAGTAGATATTTCTAGTTTTACAAACACATATTTATTTTCTCTTGCAGACTGCATAATAATTTCAGTATCATCTCTATCTGGAGATGTTGTAACAACTTTTATTCCTATTTCATATTCTTGTGAATACTTAATATTGTCTATGTACTTTGATAATGGGAAGTTCTTATTTTTATAAGTAAACTTACTATCAGTATAAATATAATCAAATACTATTCTTTTTAAATAGTCTGTAATTCTGTTTTGGTCTATTACAATTTGTTTAATTTCTCTATTTATTTCTTGTTCTTCATCAGTTAAGAACTTGTATTCATCATTATTTCTTTGTATTAAAGTTTGATTTTCTAATCTTCTTAATGAATCAGTAATTTCTTTTTTAATTGTAATCTTATCATCTTTTATATCAGAAACATACAATGTTGCTAAATTATCAATATTAGCAGGTATTTCCTTTATGTTTTTAAGCATAAATAACATTTTTAACACTTTAATATCAATATCTTTTAATTCGCCACTTTGAATTGTATCAATAGCAGTTTTTATTACTATCTTAACTTGATGTTCTAGGAATTGTTCAATAGTATCATAGAAAGCATAAAATGGAATAATTGAACCTATTTCATTATCTCCAAATCTTTTAGCAGTTTCTTGGAATGCTCCTAGCAACGATCTTTCTCCACTTGATAAGTGTTTTCCTGCATAACCGTGTTTTCTTATATCTGTAAATACATCTTGTAATAACTTAAATTGATATGGAATAAATGGATATGTTTCTGCAAAGTCTTTTCCATCTTCATATACTTTTTGATATGTTGCATTTTTAAAAGTTAATAGATTTCTTATAATAGATTCTTCTTTATCATAAATAAGTTCTAAACTCTCTTGTGCTTCTTCTGTTTTATCTAATATTCTCTTTTTAATAACTTCATCAATATCAGAAGATGATAAAGAAAGTTTTGTATCAAATCTACCTTGTATTTTAGAAAAGTCATTTCCTTGTACTTTAACAACATCATCTATTGCTTCTTGGCTAGTTACGATAACCCAAGCCTTTCCTCCACACTCTAATCCTAAATCTTCTACTATTGTTTGAAGATTTAACATAAGCGATCTGTCATCCCCAATATATTGTCCTATTTCATCTACTAGGAACACAATATGATGATTATTACCTTTTGATTTTATATAATCTCTTACTCTTTCAGCAAATTTTTCTACTGATAAAGAATAATTTTTTTCGGTTCTATCAATTATTTCGTTTGCTTCTTCTATTGTTTTTCCTAAAACTTTTGAATAAGCATTACTAAATTCATCTTGTACGAATTGAATACCATCTCTCATATCTTCCCAAGGCTGTCCACATATACTTTCAAATTCTTTCTTAAATTCTTCATATTTACCTTGTTTAATAATAAATCTTTCAATTTCTGCCACAAAAGGAGTTATTGATAATCCTAACTTTTCATTAAATACTTTCTCAAACACATCTAATATTTTATCTTTATTACCATTTGTATTCTCTGTTTTAGAATCAATATTAAATAAGATAACATCTGTTGATATACTTCCTGCTCTTTTTATATCTGCAAGTAGCATTTTATCTTCAATTTTATCATCAAAGTAATCAACTGCTGCTTTACCATTTACTATTTTATTTTCTAATAAATAAGATACAATTTTTAAGAAATGTGATTTACCACTACCAAAGAAACCAGAAATCCATACTCCCATTTTCTCTGTATTAGAGTTAATTCCTACATTATAGGCTTCAAAGAAACTATTAAAATGCTTTAGTAGTTCTTCTGTTACTACATATTCTTCTAATTCTTGACTTATATAACTTTCATCATCAACTTTTATTACACCTTGTATTTCTCTTTCTATATCTTTTGAATACATCTTCTTTAAATTATCCATTTTTTACACCTCACATTAGATATTACAATATTCCGTTATATCTGGAACACTCATTTTAGTTTTTCTTTCTATATATTCTTTTGTAATTTTATTGTCTATACAATATTTTAAATATTGCTGAACTCCCATTTTGTTATCAATATCCTCTGGATATAATTCATCAATAACTTTCCATATTTCATAATGAATATTATCACTAACAAAAGCGATTTCATATTCTCCAATTCTTTTAAAAAAATATTCATCAAAATTGAAATCTTTTTCTATATCCATTGCATAATTACTTTGGGTTTCAACTTCTATAAATTCGCCATCTTTAGTTGAAACAACACAAACCATATTTTGAGTTATCGGATTATATAACATATAAGAAACTTCTATTTTTAGTCCTTTATCATACTCTGATAAATTCTTTTCTACTTGTTCCTTTATTCTCTCTATATTCATAAGCATTTCCCTACTTTCTTCCTACAAATTGAAATGCTCTATAATAATTATCATTTTCTAATCTATTAAATAACTTAAAACTTTGCCCATCATAATTTCCTGGATAAAACATTATAAGTGGATTATTTATCACTATACTATGTAAATTATTTAAAATTGTATGTCCTCTGACAATTCCATAACATTTGCCAATACCTGTAATTAAAATTATCTGATTAGGTTCTATCTCATTTTTAATCTTTCTCATTATCAAATCATTATTAGAACCAATACCCAGTGTTTTTGAAATAATTTCATTAACACTTTTTGCACCTTTTTTCTTTTCAAAATCAAATACTTTTTCTAAAAAACCTTTTTCTTTTAATATATCTATAATGATGTCATATATATCAAATACTTTTATATTTAGTTTTTCTTTTTTTAACAAATAATTATCTAAATACTCTCTAACTATGTACTCATCTTCTGGATCGTAGTCAAAAATATGAAAGTTAATTTCATTTCCTAATCCTTTTGATTCAAACAACTCTTTACTGCTTAACTTTTTTGTCATCTCATCTAATCTTGCATTTATACTTTTCATAATAGACCTCCTACTGCTTTAGCATATTCTATATCCCCATTTTTATCAAGCATACTTATATATTTTTCTTTTAACAATGGTCTTATTATTCTAAATCTATCTTTTTCTTTTATAACTAATCCAGAATCTTGCATTATCTTCATTATCACTTGTTTTAACTTCGCAGAAGTAGATTCAGTTCTTTCTCTTAATGTTTCACTTAAAATACATTTTTCTTCATACCAATTATCTATATCAAACTTCTCAATATATTCTTTTCTCATAAATAACTTGTCCTTATACACTTCTAAAATAAAGTCACGGACTAATTTATCAGTTTTCATTATTGCATATAAAAGAATATACTTGCTATTTTCTATATCAGAAAAAACAAAGTCCTCTAACATCTCTCTATCCATTACTTGTAATCTTCTAAATATTGGAGCATTAGTCCTAGATATGCTTCCTTTAGTTTTATGTTGTATTAAGTTTTCTTCAATATTTTTCTTTCTCAACTCATTTATTTCATAACCATCTAACAAATATTTTGCTAAAATTTTTGTTTCATTATATAAAAATGGTTCTGCAGTTAATTTGGCACTATAATCCTCTATCATTTTTTCCTCCAAATTCAAAGTAAAAGTATAAACTTTTTCAATATCGTTATTATATCATATATTTTTTTATTTTTGAACATTTTGAAGAAAAAAAGTAAAATATTCGCAAGATTTTATTTTTAAACAAAAAAATATTCGCAACTCAAAAACAAATCCCAAACCCAAATAGTCTATTTCCCCTAGAAAAACAATATTGCCCCAAGTTAATGGAATAATTATATAAGGTGGTTAAAATGATAGTTAAAAATTTGAGAGAAAGTAGAGAGTTATTAGATTTAAAACAAAAAGAAATTGCAGAAGAATTTAAGGTTAATTTTACAACTGTATCTGGTTGGGAAACAGGAAAAGACACAATTCCTCTTGAAAGGCTTGTTGATTATGCAAATCGTTACAATTATAGTTTAGATTACCTATTTGGTTTAACACGAGAGAATACCGTACAATATGAGCCTTTAATAATAGATTTAGAACTTATAGCCAAAAATTTACGCACTATCCGAAAAAAGAATAATCTAACACAGGAACAAGTTGCTAAAAAAATAAACACAACTCAAGCAGCATACGCTCATTACGAAAACGCTATTAACTTAATACCAACGGCTTTCTTATATAATCTAATAGAAATATACAAACCATTCTCTATTGATAAATTATTAGGCAGAAAAAAGCAATAATTCTTATGATTTATTGCTTTTCTTTTGGATTTTGGTAAATTTTAAGTCTTTAATTACTTTTGGTAGAGTTTCCAAGATTTTATCTTGATCTAATAGTTTTGTCATATATTCATCAAAACCATATTCCCATATAAATAAATTTCTTTGGTTTTCTGATACAGTTAAAGCAATTATAGGGATATTAAAGCCATCTATATCTTTTAAAATTGATACTGTATCAGGACCATCACAATGTCCTCTATCATAAATATTATTAGATATAATCAAATCATATTTTTCTTCTGATTTAATTCTTTTAATAATTTCTACTCCACTTTTTGCTATATTGACATTTAATCCCATACTTTCTAAAACTGACACAGTATTAGAAACCGAAGTTTTATTATAATCTCCAACAAGTATATGTATATCTTTATTACATTTATATTTATTTTTTATTTTTACAATAGGATTCATCTTTTTTCTTACTTCTTCTTCCCATTCTCCCACTTTAACAAATTCTAACTCTTTTTCCCAATCCTGTAATTCCTTTTCAGGTTCTCTCTTTCCATTATCTAATACTTTATTATTTTTTACCGATTCATAAATTAAATACATTAAGAATATTAAAATTCCTACTATTAAGAATGCAATTATTACTTTTTCTTCTTCATTCATCTTTATTACCTCCTACAAATACATAACTTAAATCAACTTTATACTTGTTTTTTAATTTCTCATTAGCCTTACTGTATATATCATATTTATATGAAATCAATTCATCTCTGTATGGAGAAGTAGAATGTATATATTCTACAAATATTTCTTCTACATCAACATCATCAACATCTTCTAATACATATTCAACAAAACATTCATACGCCAATAGTTCGGAATATGTTTCAATCAATGCCTCTTTTCTATAACTATCATCATTATCAAAGTTTTTTATCAAATTTGCAAACTCATAATAATCACTATTTTTTAATCTAATTTCATTTTCATTAGTAATTTTATTTTCATATTCTTTTAAAATATCGCCTCGTTCTACTGCAGATGAATAGCATTTTAATATTTTTGTAAAACTATTATTTTCAATAATGAAATCTAATTCAATATTTAGAAATTTATTTTTACTTTGTAAAACATATTCATTCTCCCGTTTTTGTAATTGACCTTTTTTTAAAGTGATTTTTTCTTTTCCATTAGACACTACTATCATATTTTGCCCTTCCTTTTAATCTATTTCCCCAAGTATAAACCTAAAAAAATATAAACATATTAAAAAATGCAGCACAACAAAAAATCTTTGTACTGCTCATCTAGTATCAAATATTTTTAATACATTTGGAATTATAACACTTTAATTTTTTTAAGTCAACCGATATCGGCGTATATTTTTAGCCGATATCTGCTACAATTTGTAATGAAAAAGTAGGAGGTGTTAGAAATGCTATTCAAAGAAGCAGTAAGTACACGCATTTTAGAATTATGTAACCAGTATAATTATACTCCTAATAGACTAGCAGAACTATCGGCAGTTCCACCATCTACATTAAGGGCTTTATTAGCAAATAAGGTGGAAAATCCTAGTTCTTATATAATATACAAGATATGTAAAACTTTAAAAATAAAAGTAAAAGATTTTTATGATTCGGATTTATTTAATTATGAGAGGTTAGATGATTAAAGACTATTCATTTTGAATAGTCTTTATTTATTATAATATATTAAATTGCATAGCATTATTCCATAATCTATAATAAATTTTTTCTGCTCATCTGTAAAATTTTTTCTTTCCTTTATTGATTCTTCACTAGCGTGTCTAAAACATTGAATCTGTTTTTTAAAATCAATTATAAGTTGCTCATTTACTGTATTAAAAGTTATTTTTCCATAATCTAATTTTACATATTTCCCATTATCTTTCAACAAATATTCTATCATATTCAAAATTTCTTTTATTTTCTCATCTGTTGACATATTTTCAAATCTTGCACTTCTTGTAGATATTTCTTGAAACTTTAGGTTTAAATCTTCAGTAATATTAGTATCTGCTTTTTTTTCAATATGTAAGTCTGCAATTATTTTTCTTCTTGTTTGATAACGAACCGTCCCATTATCATCTAATTTTAATTCAAATGCCCTATTTCTAATATCGTTTATTGTAAAATCAGTTATATTACTAGGTGGTCTTTGTAAAATTCTAGGAAACTCTTTAATTACATAATTACTCTTATTTAAAAAGTAAGAAACTAAAAGAAATAGAACTGTATTCTCGTTATCATAAAACGATAAGTTAGGTTCGCATAAATCTCTAAATTTTTTGATAGCGTCTTCTTCATCAAATATTTCAAAAATATCATTGCTCGATACATCATCATTTACATTTAGAAAATCATTTAATGCTTTATTTGCTTCTTCTGGTTTTGTTACAATATCTTCATAAAACTTATAATAATAATCATCTTTTGTAATATTTTTTTTATAAAAATCTAATAAATTTATCATTCTATTATTCCCCCCTTTAGTGGCAATAATATTATATCACTTTATACATTAAAAGGCTATTTCTTAACTTTAGAAATAACCTTTTTTATTTATCTATTTGATTTGCTGCTGCAATTACAATCATAAATGGAAAAAGCAATATACAAATAATAACTGTTAATAATATTTTGAAAATGTTTTTAGCCTTTTCTTTTTCTGCCTCTTTTCTTTGTTCTTCAAACCAATCCATATTACCTCCTTATAGTTTACTACTAAGTTGTAATAAAAATATGATAAATAAGTTATAACATAAAAATCTAATTTTTAACACCTTTTTATGTAATAAAAGGCTATTTCTTAATTTTAGAAATAACCTTTTTTAATTTTATATATAATAGTGCAATTCCTGTTCCTAACTTTACTAATGCTAGTATCATCATTTAATTAGCCTTAAAATAATTAAATTGTGAAGATTTACTCCATTCATAAGCACTCCATAAATCTGTCTTATCACTTGCAGGATCTACGA
Organism: uncultured Bacilli bacterium; assembly: GCA_910583945.1. GTDB lineage: Bacteria > Bacillota_I > Bacilli_A > RF39 > UBA660 > MGBC108787. The sequence goes on along the minus strand of CAJTYF010000001.1, from coordinate 138,768 downwards.
TATTAACATTATTTCCATCTATACTCATTATAGCAACCCAATGTTGGTTACCTGGAGTTGCACCTTTCACTTCAATAGTAAGATAATAGCCTTGACTTGCATATTGATTTATCAATAACAATTTTTCTGCTCTTGATTTTCCTCTTAAATTTACATTTCCTACATATTGAAAACTTGGAACTGCTTTATTAACTGCTGCATATTGTAAATTTCCACTGCTATCAAAACCACCATTTCTATTTAGTGATTCAACAAAAGTACCAGGATTAAAAGGAATAATAGTTGTATTTGCTCCAGACTTTTCAATTAAAATGGCTATGGAAGTAACTAAACAACCAATATTTCCTATCGTACTATTAGTATTTCCAATTTTTATATTAGACCAACTAGCACCACCTTGTCGCCAATTAACATATTCCCCTGTATCATTTAATCCATAAATAACTCCACTCCATAAAGAAGCATATTCATTACTAGATAATTCATTATATTGCTTTATCTGTGCAGCATTGAAATGATAATCATTCTTCATTTGTTCTGCAGACTTTGAAGTTATAGTTATATGAAGAACTCTTTTTTCAACTTGTTTAGGCATTTCATTGGTATTAACTCCCTGCTCTGTTACAGTTTCTGTTTTTACTTCTGATGATAAACTATTCATCTCCCAGAATATCTGTTTTACAATAGCCTTTTTTGATTCATCCATTGTAATAACTTCTTGTCCATCAAAACCATTTGACTGTTTAACTGCATAGATAGTAAGCATATCTTTCCAAGAAGCCATATTCCCATCTAACACATAGTCATCGTGTGGGTTCTGATCCTGTATTGTTTGAAGTCTATCAGAAAACTCTTGATTACATTCTGCAATTACATCTTTCATTGTAATTCCATTAGCACTTGTTTTCTCACTACTAAAAAATATTCCAAAGATAGAGGCACATAATAGTCCTACTAAACATATAACAATGATTACCACTACTGCTACCCAACCACCTGCAATAATAGCAGATATAAGTGCTTTTGTACCTGCAATAATTGCTTTAACTGCTGATATAGTTGCTTTAACTGCAACTTTAATTCCTTGTGCAGTTCGTTTAGCAGTTTCTTTTGCTACTTGTACTGCTCTCTTACTTGCTTTTGCAGATTCCTTTGCTACTTTCTTTGTGTTCTTTGCAACTTCTTTACTTGTTTTTATTGCAGTTTTTGTATTTTTAGTAGTGTTCTTCATAGTTTTTTTAGCAAGTCTTTTTTCTTTAAATGCTTTAATTTTTATTTTAGATTTTTGCAAATTCTCTTTTGTTCTAACAAATGCTTTTTCTCCTTGCTTATTAAATTCTTTTGTACCTTTATCAACTGAAAAAGCAGTAATATTATTTATTTTATTACTGCCATATTCATTGATATTTTCTTCTTTTGTAGTGGCTTGATTTGTTTTTTCTTTTACTTCTACAATATTATCTTTTAATTTTTCTGTTGCTACTATCCCTTTATTCAAAGTTTTAATTCCTTTTTTAGCAACATCTCTTACTTTTATATCTGCCATATAGACACCTCCTAAAACACACTAATTACCTTCTCCTGGCTTTGTTGTCATTAACTTGTATAACTGTGTATTCGTAGGGAATTTATTAACAAATGGTACTAATGAACTGCCGACTTTTAATAAGCCTTGACCTGCTCCTACATTAGTTATATATCCCATTTGTAAATCAGATATATTAAGTAATTTTGCAAGTTCTACTCTATCTGTACTTGCTTGATTAAGCATTACTATAAACTCTGAATTGGCTAACATAGTTCTAGCAGTATGACTTTGTAATAAATCATCTACATTTTGAGTGATTCCTGTTGCATACGCACCATACTTACGAACTCTTTTCCATAGAGTAAATAAGAAATTAGCAGAATATTCGTGTTGGAAAAGCAAATATATTTCATCTATGAAAATATAAGTGTTTCTACCTTTTGTTCTATTTTGAGTAATTCTATTTAAAATACTATCAAGAACCACAAGCATTCCAATAGGAAGTAATTGTTTTCCTAAATCTAATATGTCATAACATATCAAACGATTATTAGTATCTACATTTGTATTTTTCGCAAAGGTATTTAAACTACCATCTGTAAACAATTCTATCGCAAGTGCTATTTCTTTCGCTTCTGGCTCTGTTTGTTTTAGTAATTCTTCTCTAAAGTCTTGCAATGTTGGTGGTGTACCTTGATAATTACCTTGTTGAAAATGTCTATACACTTGAGCAGTACACCTGTCTATAATAGACTTTTGCTTTGGACCGAGATTACTTCCACCTATTAACTGTTCGCAAAGTGAAAGTATAAATTCTGACTTTAATATAACAGGATTTGCTCCATCTCCATATTCACTATTCATATCCATAGCGTTTATATGATTTTCACTTGTAGCAGAAATATGAATAACCTCTCCTTTCATAGCATTTACAAGAGGCGAATACTCTCGTTCTGGATCTATGATAATTATATCTGCATTTGGATCTCGTAAGATTACTGATACAATTTCATTCTTTCCTGTAAAAGATTTACCAGAACCAGACACACCTAAAATGAAACTATTTCCATTTAATAACTGTCTTCTATCGGCAATAATCATATTTTTACTTATTACATTTTGCCCATAATAAATACCGTTCTCGTGATTTATTTCTTGTACACGGAACGGCATAAATACTGCAAGTGATTCTGTTGTTAAAGTTCTTAAAGTATCAATTTTTCTAACTCCATACGGCATAGCAGTATTAAGTCCATCCATTTGTTGATACTTTAATATTGCAAACTGACATAAGTGTTTTCTAGCAGTTGTAAGTAAACTTTCTGTATCACTATCTAATTGTTCTTTTGTATCTGCAGTATGAACCATTGTTAAAACTGATACAAACATTCTTTGGTCACGAGTTGTTAAATCATCTAAAAACTCTTTACTTTCATTTCTTTGTTGTTCCATATCATAAGGAATTACTGCTGAAAAGTTATTGTTTGAATTTTGTCTTCTTTGCCAATTCGTGATATTAGTTTCTACTCCTAATCTTCTATTCTCCACTTCTCTTACTGCTTCATCCATTGGAATCGGTATGACATCAATACTCATCATCATATTTCTATTAAGGTCTGTTAGTTCTGCAACCATATTATCTTTAATATAACTTGCATATTCTTTTAAATAAATAACTCTACCATACTTATTCCCCATCTTAAAATAGTCTTTTTCAAATTCAAAACTATCTGGACAGATAAAATCCTTAAAACTATGACCTTTTCGCATACTTTGAATCATATCAAAAGAAAATACATTTTCTTCTCCTGCTCTATAAAAATCGTGAGATAGTCTTAATCTATCAACTGCTTCTAGTTCAATACATTTAGAACCTAATTGAGCAAAATGATTTACTAAATCTGCTCCTATTCTTGAAAAATAACTCCTTGCTTCTTCTACTGACTTCTTATTTATAGATACAGTCAAAAACTTTTCTTGTGTGATTCCATTTGCACCTTTTGTTTTATCTAAAAGCATTTTGTTATATTCTTTTCTATATTCATCAAGGTCATCTTCATTTAATGGAAGCAATATGTTTTTTTCAAAATCTACTTTATTTAATCTCCTATTTAAAATTGTTATTTTTGTTGTTGCTCCTGTGTCAAATGAATTTAAAAGTTCACTATATTCTAGGAACATTCCCTCTTTATCACTTCTACTTGCTACTGCATAATTTATATCTGTAAAACGATAACATTTTGAATACTTATTTTTGCCAACTTGAAATATACCATCTTGCCAAATTCTTTGAACAGGAATAACATCTTGTATTCCTTTTGGAACAACAAATGCTTCCTTATCTTGTTTAAATAACATTTTAACTGTTTTCACTATTTATCTCCTCCTTTTCTAATTTATTTTTTAATAATTCATAATAAAAATTAACAGGCTTAAATGTTAATTGTTTTGGTATAAGAAACTCTGATTTAATCCAAGCATAAATAAACTTTTCTGCTGTCATACCGTTATAAGTAATAAAACCTAGAACTGCAAAAGGCACAGCACCTAAAATACATACCCAAGATAAAGTTTCAATACCAAAATGACTTTTTAATAAAAAGTACAATAATACTGCTACTCCACAGGCTATTACAGAAAAAAAGAACTGCCTCATAGACAGTCCAAAGAATATGCTTTCTGTATAATTTCTTATTTCTCTATTTATCTTAACTTCCATATATACCTACCTTTCATCTTTCATATTTTTTTCTATTTTTCTGGATTCTCTCTCGTACTTCATTTTGTTTTTCACTGCTTTTATCTGGTCTTTTAGTGCTACCTTACCGTGAGGCTTATACCCATTATCTAAAAGCAATAAATCCATTTGTTTTTGTAAATCTAATGGATAATTTAACAAATCGTTATATCCACCATCTTTATCAAAAAAATATACAATAGTTTCTAATCTTGCTTTTTCCATAAATTCGCTTTTAGTAATAGATTTTAAAGTATGATTTTCTTCTATATTCCAATTATATCCAACACCAGAGGTAGAAATATTAAAAGAGGGATTATCACTAATCTCTCCTTTAATAGCCAAATATACTTTTTTATCAACTTCTGTTGGGCAATCCCAATCAAGTTCATAATAATTCGTGTGATCTGACTCTATAATTGAATTTTCTGATAATTTAATATCTGTTCCTATAAATTTTGAATATTCTGATTTAATATAACTTTTATTGTCATCTACCCATTTTTCTAATAATTCATATACTGATTTGTTGACATACTTATATTCATCTGTCTGCATAAACTTGTCAATCATATTACTTGCAAAACTATAACTAACATCACATTCACTCATAGATGAGTTTCTAAACATATCATTTAATAAGTCATATCCAAGTACAAAAGTTAAGTATGGCTTATCTCCATTATTATTTTGTTTTTGTTTATCCATATAGTATTCATCTATATAATCTTTGATATTTTGTCTTAATCCTATTGTATTTAGAGATACAGTTTCTCTTTCTTCGCCATTGATATAATCTTGCTCATTATCGTATATTTGAACAAGGTTCTCTTTTGGATTATCAAAGTTTAAATCATCTGCTTCAATGATATAACCCTTATATTCCATTTTTTCATATAATGCTAATCCCTCAAAGTGTTTCATAATATCTGGTGTATCAAGTCCTGTCTGTTTATCTAAATATTCTTTTGTAATTTTATTATCTGCACAGTATTGCAAATAACTTTGAACTCCATCTTTATAATCAATATCAGTAGGATATAATTCGTTAATAGAGTTCCAAATACTATAATGAACATCATCTGTCATATAAGCAATTTGTTTACCTTCTTCTAAATAGTTATAAATATAATAATCAAAGTTATAGTCCCATTCTGGTACATTCTGATAACCATCTTTATAATCTTTTGTATAAGGAGTAAACTCTATTGCTTCCTCATTTCCATCACTTGCCAATATATAAGTTTCCTTACTTTCTGGATCAACTAATATATAATCAATATGTTTATTTTGATGTTCCATATCTTCCATCAAAAACTTTTCTATATCTGCTTTTACTTTTTTAATATTCTCGTTCAAAAATAACACCTCCTATAATCCCATCATTTCACGAACGACTCTATCTGATAATTTAATTGTTCCTACCAACACTAGCATATTGAATATTAACTCTCCTATATACTTCCATACTTGTGTTACTGCTGCTGCACTAGCGTCAACAACAGGTGGACTTGCTGCGAATGTTGAAAAGATAATACAAGCAAGAACAATAATTGCCCCCTCTAAACAAACTGCACTATAACTTTTTATAAAACTCTTACCAACACTTTGTGTAGGCTCTCCTGCAAAAGTTGATAGGGGTATAGGAGAAATAGCAGTATATAGATATAATTTAAAGAACCTACCATATACTGTCATAATCATAATAAAACTCAACACTGTTATGAATAATCCACCTATTAGAGTTACTGCCCACAATGGTATAGATTCAAAGAATCCACAACTTTCTACTGCCGTTATTATTTGTTGTGGTAATACAGTTTGTGTTGAAGAACCAAAGCCAGAAGCAGTAATTATAGTTGATATTGCTCCTTGAACTATTTTAAATATTGATAGCAACAAATCTAATCCATAAGTTACTACTATTTTAGCAATGGCAAATCTTATAAATAATTTTAAAGCGTGTTCTGGCTTTTTAACTTCTGTCAAAGAACCACAAGTTTTCATTACCCCAACAACAAAAAATAATACTAATAAGGCAAGACCTATTGCTTGAACTGCACCGTGAATATTTTTAACTACATTCCATATTGCCCCACCTTTAAATGTTTCTGGTGTTTGTGTAATCAATGTCCATATTTCACTTAATTTTGAATTCCAGGTATCAAGTGCATTTTGTAAATTTTGCACTACCCAATTACCACTCATATTAACACCTCCTAAAATAAATTAGGGGCAAGATTTTACTCCTGCCCTTTTTGATAATTTTTTAACCTGTAATCATATTAAGAATTTCTTTAGCAAATGTGATAATAATACCACCTGCTACTGTTAAGAAACCATTTGCTCTTTGGCTTGGATCGTGGCTCTTTAATGATAGTCCTACTTGAACGATACCAAAGCCAAGTAGAATCATTCCTATTGCACGAATAAGTCCAAAAATAAAGTTAGATAAATTATTTACTACTGCCATTGGATCATCTGCTGCAAGAACTCCCATACTTGTTCCAATAGTTAGAGTAAATATACTAACTCCCATTACATACGCCTTAAATAGTTTCTTTCCTCTTTTACTTAATTGTAATTTATTATTATTTTTCATTTTTAAATTCTTCCTTTCCTTTAAAATAATCATCTATATCTTCTGAAGATATAACTTCAAAATTGTTTGCTATTTCTTCTATTTCTGTAAAATCATAGTTATCTACATTTTCATCAAAAATAATTGAAGCAATAGCATTTTCTGTTCCTCCGTGTTTATAAGGTTTTTCTTTGCCATCAGCAGTAAATTCTACATTTGGATGTTTAAGTACATCATATTTAAAGTCAATTATCGGTCTTTCTCCTCTTATAAACAAAATTGCAAATCTATTATCAAGTAACCTTACTTCGTCTGGAGTCATCAGTTCTCTCCCACTAATTTGATAATTAGTAGAGTAATTACCACTTCTACCACTACTTTTTCCATAAGTATTGGTATCTATTGTTTCTTTGCCTAAAAGTTCACTCACATACTTATGCGTTGATTGTTCATTTCCACCAAGATACAAGAACTCATCACAGTTACCTACGATTGATTCCCATTGTTTTTCAAACAAGGCTTTTAACTGTGCTAAATTTTGTAAAATGATAGATACAGACACTTCTCTTGAACGCATAACAGAAAGTATCTTGTCAAAATCATCTGGCAATGATACATTAGCAAACTCATCCATTACAAAATGAACAGGTACAGGCAAACTCCCACCATATTTATGGTCGGCTAAAAAAAACAACTGTTGAAACAGTTGCGTATATAAAATACTAACTAGAAAATTAAAACTTGTATCATTATCTGGTATTAAAGCAAAAAGTGCAACTTTCTTTTCTCCAAGTGATGGCAAATCCAATTCATCTGTTGCAGTTAATGAAGCCAAACTCTCTAAATTAAATTTTTCAAGTCTTGAAGCAAGTGTTATTTGAATAGATTTTAAAGTTTTTGCAGAACCACTATGATAATCTCTATAATATTTAACTGCTATATGGTCTGGTTCTTTACTCTCTAATCTATTAAACAAAACATCTAATGGGCTAATATAACTATCATCATCTTCGTGTACTTCTCCTGCACGAAGTAACTCCATAACCATTGGAAAATTTTGTTCATCTTCTGGTGCTTCGTATTTTAGATAAAAAATAAGTGCAAGTAATAGCATACTTGCAGCAGTATCCCAAAATGGATCATTACTAGATGAACCTTTTGGTGTAGTTGCCTTAAATAAATTAGTAACTAACTTTTGAACATCATTATCACTTTTTAAATATACAAAAGGATTATAGCAATGACTTTTTTCCATATTTATTAAGTCTAATACTCTTACTTCGTATCCCTTTTTTTCTAATAAATATCCCTCATCCCTTACAATTTCTCCTTTTGGATCTAATACTACAAAAGAAGTATTTGTTTGCATTAGATTAGGCTTACAATAGAATCTTGTTTTACCTGCTCCACTTCCACCACATACTAAAACATTCAAATTTCTTCTATGCTTTTTACCATTAAGACCAATTTTTACATTTTGCGTTAATATCTTATTATCTGAAATAGGTTTTTGCTCGTATTTTTTATTCACGACACTAGCATTACCCCATTTTGCAGAACCGTGTTCTTCTCTCCTACGATAGTTCTTTTTAGTAGATATATAAATACTTATTCCCATTATATATAAGAAGATAAATACTAATATAACTTTTAAAGAATTATCACACCAAGAAATGTGAAAAGGACTTCCCATCAAATTAGGAAAATCTTTCATAACTTGTGGTAGTCCTCCACTTATAGATGGTGCAATTAAAAGTGCTAACCAAATTGTAGGAATTAAGCCTAGAACATATACCCATTTCGGTATTTCATTATTTTCTCCTATCATCTTTCCTCAAAGATTTTACGAGAGTTCTTTTTTTTTCTGGGGCATCTATTGCTTTTAAAAGAAGTTCATCAACAGGTGCAGTTTCTCTTTGTTGTTCTATAAGCATATTTCTAAATTCATTTAAAGCATTGATTAAAATACCGATTTCATATTTATCTAAATCCAATGTTTTTATTCCATCTCTCACTTTATCCCTCCTATCTTTCTTGCTCTTTACTTTTGTGAGTTTTAGATACATTTTCAAAATATTGCGACATTCTTGAATTTATATCTTCCATTGTGCCTCGCATTGAACTTAATTCATTTCTAACTTCTCCAGAGTTCATTTCTTTTAGTGCCTCTGGTAGTGAATTAAAATCATAGTTTGATACATCAATGTCATACTTTTTACATAGCATATATGAAGTACATTTACATTTAAAATCATCTAATTCACTATTTCCTGTTTCTTCTAAACTTGCTCTTGCAAGTTCCATAGATAATGCTCTAAATACTACTTGAGGTTCTCCACCAATTTTCACATATAAAACACTATCTTCTTTATTCCACATAGCCACTTTATCAGTTTCTGTTGGATTTTCCAATGCTTTAATATCTACAGGGCAGTCTTTCAAAAGTGCAGTAAGTTTTGTTACATCATCATAATTATTTTTTCTTTCTTTTGCTTTGAAAGTAGTTTGTGATACATCAAACATCTTCTTTGGATTATATGATGGAGCAGTTGAGCCATCTGCTCTTGTATAAGAATCTCCTGGCTCTAATATAGTGATACCCTCTTGTCCTTTTTTGATATATGCTCCTAAATCTTTCCAATCATTAAATTCTTTTAATTGAGTAGCATTAGGCATTTGGGAAGTTATCAAAAGTGCATTTCCAACAGAGTATTTATCAAATTTTCCTTGAATATCTAAATACGATTTAAACTTCTCTGGACTATTTTTTATTTCATCTGCAGTTTTATACATTAAGTCATAACATTTTTTTCTATCTTCTTGTTTCTTTTTTGCCCACGCTTCTCTATCAAAAGACTCTTTATTAGATTCTTTGTTGTAACCTGCTAATATTTCATCAACATCATTCATAAATTACACACCTCTTTCCTTTGATTTTTTCTTTTTAGTTTTAGGTTGTTGATGTTTGGTAGTTTTATTTTGCTTATCTTTAGATGATTCAGATTTTTCTAATTCTGCATTATTCTTCTTTTCAAGTTCCTTTTTTATAGTTTTAATTTCTTCCCTTACTGAAGGTTTTGCAGATTTAGTACCCAGATCTGATTTGCTTTTGTTCTTTGAGGTAGGCTCTGATAGAGGGCTTTTTTCCATCTTTGCCACTTGGGGGTTTGATACTTCATTTTCCTCCTTACCTGTTGGCTTTGACAAAATAATATCCACTAATTTTTCTTCTGGACTTTTTTGTTTTACACCTTTTTCTGCTTCTGCTTTTGCTTTTGTCTTTTGAATTTCACTTTTAATTGTTGCAGTATCAACAGTAGATAAATTAAATCTTTCTACAATACGGTTAATTTTACTTGCGTCTTCTGCTCTTACCATAATATCAACCATACCATCTACATTTTTTTGTCTTTTATCAACTAAAGCACTAAATAAAACACCATATCTTTTTGCTTCTTCTGTAAACTTTTTTAAATCTTCTTGTTTTACAGAAAAAACTTTTAATTCTTTGCCAGATTTAAGCATATTTGTTAATTTTGTTTTCCCTTTAGTTTGTTGCTTATCTTTCATAATGGTATAAAGTAAAACTGCAATATTCTTTGCACCACTACCAGATATTCTGGCTGCAACTTCAATTCCCTGCAAACTCATTCTTACGATTGATTCTGCAGCGTCACCTGATGAGTTCATTTTTCTCCACTTCCTTTCTATTTTGATTTTCTTGTTCTTGATTGAACTCGTTTACATTTTGCTCTAACTTCGGTGTTCTTTCTTCAATTTCTTTACATAGCACCACCTCCTTTCGTATAGGTTCTATTTGCTTATTTATTTCATCAATTTCTTTTTTCAGTTGGTCTTTTTCAACTTTACTTTTAGATTTTTTATGCTTGTACCATAACTTGCTTCGTTTATCTAACAAATTAGTTAGTTCCTTTGACTTTTGTTCTTCAAACGAAAAAAACTGCTCGTTAGTTTTTAAATTATTTCTAACAAGCAGTTTAGTTTCTTCAGATATTCTTTCCATCTTTCTTACATCTGCACGAATAGATGGTGGGAGTTTCTGATATGGATATTTTTTAGGAAATACTTTTAATAGATAGCAATAATGAATATATAATCCATAAATACCTTTTCTTTTTTCTTTATTATAAGTTGGCTTATTATATATTTTCTTCTTTCTGCCATATTCTTCTATAAAAGGTATTCTAGTAGAATGAGTAGTTTCTATTCTTTCAGTTATCCTATCAATAGAATAATCATTACCAAAGTATCTCTCTATACGAATATTTTTCTTATAAGGACTTCTTCTAATACTTAACTTATTCGCTCTATATATCAATTCATAGTCCATTGCTTTCATAAGTTTTTCAAAATCTTGATATGAATATGCCTGGCTAATAGCACGATCTAAATCTTCTTTTGCAATAGTATAATAATTATTTCTTTCTATTGTTCCTTTAGAATAATTAGCATAGTTTATCTTACTATTTCTACAAGCCTTTTCTTTTAAAACACTTAAACCATATTCTTCACAAATGGAATCCGATATTCTTCTTAACTCTGCATAAGTTTCTCTCTTATCATAATATCTCTTACCATCTACAAATGATACAGAATTGATAACAAAATGATTATGATAATGATTAGTATTCAAGTGAGTTGATACAACAACTTCAAATCTATCTCCCCACATTTCCTCTGCAAGTTTTACTCCAATAGCGTGTGCTTGTTCTGGAGTAACTTCCCCCTCTTTAAAAGATTGAAATGCGTGAAAACCTAAAATACCATTAGTTTTATTAAATTGTTTTTTAGTAATAATCATTTCTTCTAAAGCAGTTTCTGGGGAACAATTTAAGCCAGATACATAGAATTGCTTTTCAGTTTTATAATCTGCTTCTGCATATTCAATAACATTGTGTAAACTATAATAATTATCGTTTGAATATGCTCCATTAACTGTTTTCTCTACATCAGTTGTATATTTAATTACATTATCTAATCTTTCAGATATTTTCCATATTCCTGTTGTTGCCATTTCTCACTCCTTTCCACAAAAAAAGAGCCTACCATTTATTGATAGACTCTATCTTTATTTTTTTAAAAAACTAGGTATTTCCACATCAGATTCGCTTTCGTTTGAATCATCTGAATCATTTGGATACAATTCAAATTTATTTGTAAGTTTTGTTCCCCATCTGGGATTACTATAAAGTATTGCTTCAACTTTTATTATATCTTCTATATTTACTTTTTTAAAAGTCTGATTATATCTATTATCATTTTCCCCAACTAACTTATGTTGTTCTTCATCTAAATTATCAAAAGTCCATAAGTTAATATAACCGTGAACTTCATTATCAAATTCATTTTTATCGTGGGTTCTAAATATATCTGCAAACCCTACTATTTCGCTATTATCATTAAGATAACATTTTAACTTCATACCATTACATTGCTTTAAATTTTCTTCTGTAAGATCCACCATATTTTTTACTATACCATTTAATTTATAGAATATTATTTTTGACATAAGCACCTCTATAAATCTAACTTGATTTTTTCGCTATTAGGATTCTCTTTATCAACACAATAATAAATTGTATATTCGTGATGAGGTTTAGGATTCATAAACTTTGATTCAATTTTATATTTTTTGGAACATTCTTCACATTGTATAACAGGTTCTTTATCTTCTATTCTGTTCCAATCATCTCCTATTGTTTCTTGTGTTATAGTTCCCTTACCACATAAACATTTTATTTTTTTAGTATTTATAACTTCCCAACTCATAATTTACTATCTCCTTTACAACTCATTATTAAAACCAATATTGATTCATTTTTTTCAAGAACTCTTTAGTAATTGGAAATCCAGAACTTTCGCCGATTATTGAATCAATACCACAATATGGACATACTGCAGTTCCACTTACATCTTTAATCCACTCTTTTATTTCATTTGGATGGAATATTGTCAAACAATAAAAACAACCACATTTTTTGTCTTTTAACAAGGATTCTTTATGATTTGAACTAAATTGATGTGCCTTGACTATTTTATCTTCTTCCAAATTAAATCTCTCCTTTAAATTGTAATTTATTTTACAATCCACTTGCTCTTTTCATCTTTTCTATAGGCACTTTGACCATAATTTAAATTAACTAATTTTTTTATTGAATTATCTATATTGTATATTTCTTCTAATGACACTATTCTAGATTCATCCTCACTATGATTATTACCACACAAAAATTGCCAATAGCCATCGTTATCATGAGTAACAAAAAGTATAGGTTTTTCTTTGTTAATTATATGAATACAAGTAAAAATTGCAGTATTAGGTTTCTCATTAAATGGAAATTTTCTAAACAAGTTCATAATTACACCTCAATTTCAAATTACTATTTATCTTTCAACATCTCTTAATTTATTTTTCGCCTTAATATGGCGTTCTTCATCTACACATATTGTTGTAACATTCAAATCTTGAATTTGGTCTGTTAAGTCTATTGCTTTTTGCATATCATAACTTAATTTATAGATTTGACCAACATCAGTAACTACTAAATGTGAAAACTCTCCACTCTCAAATTTTTTTAGCATATTATTAAATACTTCTCTTTCTTCTAAAAAAGAACCTATTTCTATAAAGACTTCGTAATTATGAGTTTGTAATACATCTTCACAATATTTTATTAGTCTGTTTTTCTTTTCTTCAATTCTATTAGAATCATTGATACTATAATGCACGAAAATAGCACATTTTTCAACTTTTCCAAAATCTAACTTTGCTTTTTCTCTAGCCTTTAGTATATCATTCATATTTTCATCTCACTTTCTTCACTAGCAATTAGTTTTAATTCATTAAACAAGTCTGATAATGATAAAATTACATTCCTATTTTCAATCATAAATGATAAGAAAATATTTTTCTTTTCTTCGGTATCTAATCTTTCCATTACTAATGCAATTATATCTGCTTTATAATTTTGTTTATCTAATTCCTTTAATATTGAATTTTCCAAATTAGATAGCATAATTTTATCATCTCCTATCAGAAATAATTATATCATCAAAGCATAAAATAATCTATAAACCCAATTAAAATTATTCTTTTTCTTTTGGAAGCAAATACTCTTTTTTTATATCTATGATAAGTTGACTAACTCTTTCTGCGTTTTTCTTATATTCTAATTCATCAACAAAGCCAAGTGCATTTGCTCTCCTTGCTATTTGATTCATATTATTACTTAACATTCTAATTTGTTTTATTGCTTCGTAAAATTCTTCTGGTGGCTTTTCTCTTGGTTCAAAGTTATTTGCAAGTTCTCTTATCAATTCAGAAACCGAAAGTCCAACTTTTTCTGCTCTACCTCGTAGATTATAATATTCATCATAAGTCATCCAAAAAGTTATCTGTTTTTCTCTAACTCGCATTTTTTACCTCCTATCCTTTTTGAATTTCTTTTTTTATATTTTTAATTGTATGGTATTGAAAAAAATTTGCAATTGTAAGACCACCTACAATTAAACCTAACATAAAAAATAATACTTCATTCATCTTCAGTTTACTCCTTTCTTTTCTATTTGTGGGGATTGGGGATTTACCCCATATACGAATTTTGTGTGTACACAAATTCAGTGCTTGCTAGACATTAAAGTCCTATTCATCATAGGTACATTCCCCACAAATAGGACAATAATATTCGCAAGAATTACATTCTTTTAAGTCGTCAAAATCATCTTCAAGTTCATCAATATCTTCATCATATTCTTCACTTAAAAGTCTTTGTCCCTCTTTCAAAAATTCCTTATCATCATCTGCAATTTTATCTGCTTCAAGACAATAATGTTCATCTGGATATAATTCTTCAATATCATTATCTAACATAAAATCGTTAATTAAATCCATTGCTTCTTCTTCACTTTTTGCATTTATTTTTATCTTTTTAGATAACACTTTTTGAACTGTAACCTCATAAACTTTACAACCTTTATATCCTAAAAATCCTGTTTCTTTTAATAACTCTGTAAAGTTAATATTTAACAATTCACAAACTGAAATAAGTGTTACAAGATTAGGAATCTGTCTTTCTCCAGATTCAATTTTTGATAATTCTGCATTGCTTATATTGATAATTTTTGCAAGTTTTCTTTGAGAAAGCCCTTTACTTTCTCTTACATCTTTAATAATCTTTCCTAATTTTTTATAATCATTTTTCATAAATTTTATCTCTCCTTTTCGTATCTTTTTTTGTAATTTATTCCAACTTTGGAACATAAAAAATCATTGACATCCTTTCCTATTTTAGGTGGATCATCAATGACTTCGTATTGTTTTGGCATAACTGTCTTTAATGCCATAGTTGCTAATCTTCCTGCACTATCATTGTCAAAATGCAATATAACTTTTTTAATTCCTGGATTTTGATTAAGATAATAATTAAGTGCAAGTGGGATTCTACTTTCATCAATTTTAGCAGCAGGTTGATATACTCCTGCGAGTGATAAAAGGTTTTCATTATACCATTCTTTATCTTCCATTTTTAATAGAGTTGCATAAGATAAAAGGTCAATAGCACTCTCAAATAAATGAACTGTATCATTAGATTCTAATGCTTCTAATTTAAACGAAAATGCTTTATGACTTCCATAAGCGTCTTGCATATATCTGCTTGAATTAGTTGCTCTAACTCCTGCATATCGTGGTGTTTTGTTCTTATCATAGCCGACAAAAACTACATTATGATTAGGATATTGCTCATAGATTAAATCATTATCTATGCACTCACTTACTATATCTTTGTCAATTCCTCTGCTTGATAAATAATCTATTACTTTATCATTACTTATACATCTATTCGGAAGAATAAGCCTTATATTTTTTACTTTTTCTTTTTGCTTATATTGTATTGGTGGTGCAATTTTGGAATATCCCAATAATGTTTCTACTGCTTGAATAAAAGTATAATCTCTAACTTTTACTAAATATTCTAAAGCACTTTTACCACCAACTCCTTGCGAAAACCAATACCACATACCATTTGATATTTTCAAACTATCGTGAGTTCGAGTCATATAAGTATCTCTACTAAAATGCACCAATTCATCTGGTTCATAATTTTTTAAATAAGTTAGCAGATCCATTTGCTTAACTCTATTTATCACATCTGGTGGATAATACGCCATAATATATTACCTACCTTTCCATAGATTTAGTAACAATTTTTTCTCCTTTTGGCTCTAAAAACCTAATATTTTCTAAACTGTAAGTTTCTATTGCCTCAAAAAAATCATCCATATTTTTGCATTTGTACGATTTTACAAAACCTTTACCATCTCCAATAGATACTGATTCATTTTCTTTATTGTATTCAATATTCATTTTAATACTATTAGCGAGTTCTCTACTTGGATATGCTTTATAATCAGTTTTTTCTAAATCATTATAGTCTAAAACAATATCTTCATTATGATATTTATCTGCGACTTTTAAAACTGCCTCGTTATAATCTTTGGCTTCAGTTTCTACAACTCTGCTTAAAGTTTCAACAACTTCTACATTAAATTTTTTCATAGTAATCTCCTTTCAAAATATTAAAAGAGTGATAATAGAAATTCTAAAATCACTCTTTATTTTATCTTTCATAATCTTTTTTACTGATTTGGTTATCAGCAATATCTTCTCCACTATCTGAAACAATTTCATTATCCTTTTCATTAAGATTTAATTGAATATTTAATTCATCTAATCTTTTGGATTTTGTTTTTAGTTCTTCCTCTTGTGGGAATGGTCTATTTATTTCTTGTTTAGCAGTTTCATATTGATTTTTTGTATCTACTAATTGATTTTTAGCAGATTCTAACTTGTTTTCTATATTACCTAGTACATTATCTATACGAGTAATATTTCCGTGAATATCACTACCTAAATCTACTTTATAAGATAATTTATTTTTCATATCTAAATGAAAAGAACGGTCAAAAGAATCAAAAGATAATATCATTTTAAAGCCTTTATACTCTCCTATTTCAACAGGATCGGTATTAGTTAATGATTTACAGGCTTCAATAATCTTTTGCCCTGCGTCTGCTTTTTCAATATAATTTGTTCCATTTATAATCATACCTTGAAATTCTTGAGAAGTAGTATTTGCTTTTAAATGTTCAATATCTTCTTCAATATTGGTTATTCTTGTTTCAATTCTTTTTATTTCATTCGGATAATATTTTATAACTTTATCTTCTAATTCATATATCTGACTTAAATGAGTTTGTTTTAATAATTTTAATTTTGCTACTTGTGTATCTAACTCTGTTTTTTCAATTATAAGTGGATTCCCTGCTGCAAGTGCTTTAATCTCTGCATAAGATAATGCAGTTTCATCTATATCTTCTGCGAATCTTACAGGTGTTTTTGAAGTCATAATTTGTGAAATAAATCTCTGTTTATTTTCAACTAACTGATATAAATAAGCGTCAAAAGTTCCCTCTGTAACATACCTATAAATATCTACTTCTGGATTTTGATTTCCTTGTCTAATTATTCTTCCACTTCTTTGAGTTAAATCACTTGGTCGCCAAGGACAGTCTAAATCGTGTAATGCAATTAACTTATCTTGACAATTTGTACCTGCTCCCATCTTTTGTGTTGAACCCATTAAAACTCTAACTTGTCCTTTTCTAACCTTATTAAATAACTCTTGTTTTCTTAAATCAGTATTGGCTTCGTGAATAAATGCTATCTCATTTTCTGGTATTCCTAAACTAATTAACTTCTGTTTTAAGTCATCATATATATTAAACTTTCCATCATTATGTGGTGTAGATAAATCACAAAATACTAATTGTGATAACTTCTTTTCAGATGTTTTATTCCATATATCATAGATATTATTAGCACAAGTTGCTACTTTACTTTTTTCAAAATCTTCTAATAATTCATTGGCTAATCTTTGGTCTAAAGCAAGTTTTCTACCATCATTAGTTATTTTAAGCATATTATCTTCACTAGAATCTACCATTTTATTTCGTACTCTTTCAGCACGGTCTGCAAGTTCTTTTACTAGGTCTTTTTGTATATCACTAGGTTCAATAACTACATTGTGATAATTGGCTTTTGGAACAGGAAGTTGTAACATTTCTGCAGTTTGAATATCGGCAACTTCTTTAAACATAGCCATAAGTTCTGGAAGATTATAGAACTTTGCAAATCTTGTTTTTGCTCTATAACCTGTTCCCTCTGGACTTAATTCTATTGCAGTAACTGTTTCTCCAAAAGTAGAAGCCCAAGCGTCAAAATGTTGTAGATTTCTTTTTTCCAATTCGTGATATTGTAAATATCTTTGCATAGTATATAACTCTACCATTGAATTACTGATAGGCGTTCCTGTTGCAAAAACTACACCTTTTCCACCTGTTATCTCATCTAAATATCTACATTTCATATATAAATCTGAACTCTTTTGTGCTTCAGTTTGTGCTATTCCACCTACATTTCTCATTTTTGTATATAGAAAGAGATTCTTATAATAATGTGCTTCATCAACAAAAATTCTATCTACTCCAAGTTCTTCAAAAGTAATTACATCATCTTTTCTTGAAGTATCATTTAGTTTTTCTAATTTATTTTGTAAGGACTTTTTTGTTTTTTCTAATTGTTTTATAGAAAATCTTTCGGCATTATTATTCTTTAAATCTTGAATACCAAAGGTTATTTCATCAATTTCTCTTTGAATTAGAATCCTCTGTCTTTCTGCAGACATTGGTATCTTTTCAAATTGTGAATGACTAATAATTACTGCGTCATAATCTCCTGTTGCTATACGAGAACAAAACTTTTTACGATTAGCAGTTTCAAAATCTTTCTTTGTAGTTACTAGAATATTTGCACTAGGATATAGTTGTAAAAACTCTTGCCCAAACTGTTCTACTATATGATTTGGTACTACGAACAAAGACTTATTACATAATCCAAGTCTTTTACTTTCCATTGCTGCAGCAACCATTTCAAAAGTTTTTCCTGCTCCTACTTCGTGAGCAAGTAAGGTATTTCCTCCATAAAGTATTCTTGCAATAGCATTTATCTGATGAGTTCTTAAAGATATTTCTGGATTCATTCCATCAAAAACTATATGAGAACCATCATATTCACGAGGTCTAATTGAATTAAACTTTTCATTATAAAGTTTAGTTAATCTCTCTCGCCTTTCTGGATCTTTCCATATCCATTCATCAAAAGCAAGTTTTATTTGTTCTTGCTTTGCTTGTGCAATAGCAGTTTCTTTTTTGTTTAGTTCTGCTATCTTTTTACCATTCTCATCTTCGTGATAATCATATATTCTAACATCTTTTAAATTAAGGGTATCTTCTATAATCTTATAAGCATTTGCTCTACCTGTTCCATAAGTATTATGAACTTTTACATTTCCTCTATCATAGTTTTTACCCTCAATATTCCATTCTGATGTCGCTTCTACATAGTGTACATTTATATTTCTACTTACTTGCCAAGATGGATTTAATAAGTATTCTATAAATACTTTTATATCTTCACTAGGTATCCAAGTAGAACCAAGTCTAACACTAATTTCACTAGCACTTAACTCTTTTGGTTGCACTTCTTTTAAATACTTAACATTAACTTCAAAACGAGAATCGTTCTTCGCAAATTCTTCTGCAATTCTTAATTTTTCTCTAACATTTCCAGAAAGGTATTCATCTGCAGTAACCCAATGATTCGGTTCTCCATATTCTGGAACATTAAATATTTCTCCCTCTAAATCCGATAACATTTTATCCATATCTAAATTGCAAAGACTTTGCATATAATTTATATCTACGCTTGCTTTCTCTGCTATTGATACGATTAAGGCTTCATTAGCAGTTTCTACTGCTTGAATTTCTCTTTTAGATCTAATAGTTCTTTTAGTAAACATATCTGCTTTTCGTGCAAGATTTCCATTTTCATCTAATATTTCTAATGAACATAGTAAGTAATAACTTGAATCATTTGAGAAAGCAATGTTATTTCCTCTACTATTTATTAACCCATATTTCTTGCTAAAAGTATCATATAAGCGATTTAATTTACTTTGTTGTAACTTTATATCTTCTTCTGGGAAATCCTCTGTTTGATACTCTATTAAAGTCCTAACACAGTCCCTAATTTCAATTAAACCTTTTACTCTATTTTCAGTAGTCATTGCTAATTCTTGTGGATACATTCTACTATTTTCTCTAAAATAGATTTGTCCATCAACAAGAGTATAAGAGAAGTTTTTAACATTATAATCTGCAGGAATAGATAAATCTTCTTCCTCCATATCATCTATTTCATATTCTTTTACTTCAGCGTGTATATTTGTAATTGCATTGTTCAGTTTATTTTCTAAACTATCATCATCTACTGCAATACAAGCACTATCATACCCAAATCTTGTAGAAATCATTTCCATATTTCCCATAATCATATCTGGATTATCTACAAAATATTTATTCATTTTGATACCATCTTCATTTGTATCAAGATATACCCAATCTGGTTCTATATCAGTTATTGAATCTCTTTTTTGTAAAAAGATAATATCTGATGTTACTTCAGTTCCTGCATTTGCTTTAAAAGTATTATTTGGAAGTCTTATTGCACCTAATAAATCGGCTCGTTGTGCAATATATCTTCTTACACTTGGATTTTCTTTATCTAGTGTACCTTTTGAAGTGATAAATGCTACTACTCCACCTGGTCTAACTTTATCAAGAGATTTTGCAAAAAAGTAATCGTGGATCAAAAACTTATTTTTATCATATTTCTTATCTAAAACTTTGAAATCGCCAAAAGGAACATTTCCAACTGCGACATCAAAAAAAGAGTTTGGAAGTGGTGTACTTTCAAACCCTTGTACTGCTATTGAAGATTTTTGATAGAGTTGTCTTGCAATTCTACCACTAATTGAATCTAACTCTACTCCGTATAATTTACAATCATTTAGTGAATCTGGTAGCATACCGATAAAATTACCTGTACCACAACTAGGTTCTAATATATTACCTGTCTTTAATCCCATATTTTCTAGTGCCTTATACATAGACTTTATAACAACAGGTGGTGTGTAAAATGCAGTTAAAGTGGATTCTCTTGCTTGACTATATTCTGTTTCATCTAATAAATTCTTTAAAATATAATATTCATTACTCCAAGAACTATCTTTATCATCAAAGGCTTGAGGTAGTCCACCCCAACCTACATATTTTGATAAAATTTCCTGTTCTTCTGGAGTAGCAAATCTATTTTCTTCTTCGCATTGCTTTAATACTTTAATTGCAGCAACATTATTATTAAATTTTTCTCTAGGACTACCGACTCCTAAATCATTATTTGTAATTCTAAACTGACTACGATCAGAAGTAGGGACATCTGGATGAATATCAAAAGTAGTAACTTTACTAACTTTTTTCTTTTCAAAAGCAGGTATAATATCTTCTACTGCTTCTGGTTCATCATTTTCTTTTTCAGTTGGTATTTCTATTGCTCTTTCATTATTTTCATTTGAAAGTGATACATCTTCATTAAATTCTCTTTTTATAGATTCTATATAATCTTTAGCATATATTTCATCTTTTGTTACTACTGCGAACACACTATTAGATAAATCTCTTTCAAAATCATATACACTTAAATCACGAACAGTAACATAGGCTTTTTCAAAGTCAGTATTTATAAACGCTTCCTTAAACTTAATAAGGTCGGCTTCTGAAAATATTTCTTGTGTAACCCAATATAAATTATTATCAATTACATTATACTCTTTCCATCTCATATTGTGTGGAATATTTTTTTCAAATTCCATTTCACTAAATGTTTTTTCTTCTTTCGGTTCAATAATAACTTTCTTTTGTAAATGGTCATTTGATGGATTTTCTTTTACTTTCTTATCAAATTCTTCTCTACTCATTTCCCTATTAAATAGAGGATACCTAAAATCATATAAGACAACTGACATTTCACTAAAACTTAATATTTCATATTCATCTGCACCAATATATACTTTATCTCCTAAATGATATTCATATTCAATTTCTTCAATATCATTTATAGTTGATAATTCCTCTGCTTTTAATTTAAGTTCTCGCTCTTGTTCTTTTTCTTCTAACCAATTAGGATATTCTTCTTTTTCTTTGGAATTTAAGTATCTATCTTCTTTAATTAGTTCTTTAATTCTTTTTGCAATATAACTCCAATTAAATAATTGTTCTTTTGCACTTGCACCAAAATATCCTCTATTAAAGGTTATACCTTTTGGGCTACAACTATATCCAATACCAGATCCATTTACAGTATGGCTACTGCCTTGATAAGTAGTACCATAAATTCCTTTAAGATAGTTTATATTATCTGTACTAGATAGATTAGTAGTAAATTGTTCAAATATACTATATTTTCCCTCTTTACTATTAAATCCACTTTGCAAAAACTCATCTACAAAGGCTTGTGTAAATTCCAAATTAGATATAGATGTTGTTTCCATCTCATCTAATAAAGTTAATTGTTCACTAACACTTGGTATTGGCTTAACTCTATTATCTAATTGATTCAAAAGTATCATAGCATTGTAATGATTTATTAAATCATTCCACTCTACAAAACTTTCTGTATCCCTTGATAAAAAATTACCTTTCCAAAATAAAACACCATTATCAAAGGCTTTATATCCAAACATTTCATCATCTATCATAATTCCTGTGTAATCGGAATTAAAAATACTCTTTAAGAATTTAACTCTTTCTTCATTATCTTTTTCGTATTCAAAATAATTGACAATTTCTCTGTTAGATTTCTTTAAATGTGGTGTTGTACTTAATATTTGATTTATTTTTTCATCTACAACAACATAAGGGAGATTATGCTCTCCCTTTTCCCATATATTTAAGCGTAGATTAGTTCGTTCATCACTATCTCCTCGGCTGTCATCTTCAAGTTGTTCATTAGTGATACCCATTTCATTTGATTGTTGGCTTTCAATTCCTCTGTTATATTCTCTTTCGCTTTCATTTGCGAAACTATTTCCTCTATTCTCATCTCTGCTTGTGATTGTATCTCTATCAAGTGTTCTGCTAGTTTGTCTTTCATCATCAATGTTGTGTATAGAGGTTTCTTCTGTTCTTTCAAGAATTTTAGCCTCATCATTGCGTATTTGCCATTCACTTGAACTTGTTTCTCCTTGTTCTCCAATACTAGATCTGGAATCTCGTAATCCCCTTGCTTCGTATAAGTTATCATCATAACTATCGCTCCTTTCTGCAGTATCTCTGCTTTCCCTTATATGATAATCTATTTTATTTTTGTTTTCCAATGTGCGAATTTTATCAATTTCATTTATTCGCAGATTTTTAATTGTGGAATAAATTTCACGAAGTCCCATTTCTGATATTTCACTTGTTGCAAGTCCTAGTCTTGTAATAGTGTCATAACTATTAAAGTTAATAATTCCAATGAAGTCATCTTTTTCAAAATATAATTCTGGATTAAGTCCACATCTTTTAATTAAAGTAAATGCTATACTATTTTCTAAAGTATGTTGCATTATGGTTTTTACATTTAATTCATCTAATTCTTCTAGTAAACTATCTTCTCTATAAAACATTAAGTCAGATAAATAGTCTTGAATGTTATCTTCTGCCATAATCTTTGCAACAGATTTTAAAGCATTTGCTAAATTATCTTTTTGTTCTAATTCTCCATACCTATTTTCAAGTGATTCAATGATTTCATTTTCATAAGGTTT
The DNA here is from genome assembly GCA_910583945.1 of uncultured Bacilli bacterium. Classification (GTDB taxonomy): domain Bacteria; phylum Bacillota_I; class Bacilli_A; order RF39; family UBA660; genus MGBC108787. Next base: position 115,138 of record CAJTYF010000001.1, on the reverse strand, counting down.
TGTTACTGTCCATAATCTAAAACTCTTACCAAGTTTATTATTAGTATCAGCAACATCAAAAACATATCTTAAATTCGTATTACCATTGTCTTCTGTAATAAGTGCTATACCTTTTGAACCTTTATTTACCCATCTTCCAACACTTTTATTCCAAGTTTCAACACTCGCACAAGCAACTGCATTAGGCTTTTGTGCATAAATTAGAACTTGATCGTTAAATGGATATTTATAGTTCATTGCTGCACATTCCAAAAAAGACATCCACTCATTAGGGTTATTAGCAATATCTGTTAAAGTTTGTCCATATAGGTCTGTTATAAGTCTTAATTTTCCTGCCACTTAAACACCTCCTAATCTAATAGACTTATTATTCATTTTCTTCTGTATTTTGCTTAAATGATTCTCTAACTTTTTTCAAAACTTCATAATAATCTGTTTCTGGTTTTAAATCTAATGTTGCCATTAAGAAATAAATCAAGTCTTGTGCCTCATTATTATAAAATCTTATATCTATATTGGTTTCTCCGTTTTCATCAACACGAGGAATACTATATTTTAAAAGTTTATCTTTCATCTTTTCAGCATATTTAGAATTTCTTTCATCTCCCTCTTGAACTACAATAGAAACTAATTCCACTAAATTATTAAAAGTATCTATATCCACCATTATTCTAATTGGTGGTTTCTTTGTTTGAAATGCCATAATATATTACCTACCTTTCCATAACTTTCTTTTCTCTAGCACTTGAATCAATACTTAAATTGCTTCTATATTTTCCTAACGCTTCCCTTAATGCACTATTTTCTAGCAATTCATTTACTTTTTCTTGTGCTTGTTCTTTATTTTTGGCTTTTACTTCAAAAGTAATAGTTCCATTGATATTTACATCTACTTCAAATGTTTTCATTATTTATCGTTTCCTTTCTCTTTATAACAACTTAAAAATTCAATAATCTTTTTATCTTTAATAGCCTTTTTGAACTCTATAATAATCATAGTTTCATTGGCTTGAAGATTTGGAATCATAGTTAAATCTTCTAATTTCAAAGCAAGTATTTTTTTATCTGTATTAAATCCTGCTTCAAAAAGTTTTTCCAAAGTCTTTGTAATTTGTGTATAGTTATATTTCATTTCCAATTAAATCCCTCCTATACTTTTTCTACTAATTCACAAATAACTACAATTTGTTTATTTGTATTATGTCGGCAAGTAATTAAAGTCAAAGTATTTTTTTCTGCATTTCTTACTATATTTGCAGTTCCTGTTTTTTCAATATCATATTGATTAACAACTTTGTATTTATACTCATTGCCATTATAGAAAATACTCACTTCATCATCATTCTGCAACTTATTTAGATTTTTAAAATAAGAAGTTCTACCATTTCCAGAATGTCCTGCTAAAATTACATTACCTTTTTCTTTATCTGGCATATCTGATTCATTTAAAACACTTATATTACGATTAACATTATTATAATAAGTCCCTTTAGGTGCTAAACCTTTCTCTAGTCCTATTTTAGGTATTTTAATAACTGCAAAATAATCTATTTTTTTAGTAGGCTTTTCTGCCTTTTCTTCTTCTTTTTTTTCAGTTGGTATTTCTTCATTTGTTGTATCTTTTTCAATTTTCTCTTGTTCTTCGTAAAAGGTTTCAATTAACTGTTCTTCATTTTTATTTTGAATATAGTTATATAAATACTTTTCACCAATTACTCCTAAACCAATAATGATAAGTAAAGAGCCAACTATTAAAAGTTGACTCTTACTAACATCTTTCTTATTTTTGTTTTTTCTTTTTAGTATAGACATAAACTATCACTCCTATTCCACCTAGAGTAAGTAACCCACCTGCAATTTCAATGAAATGTGAATCAGTAAGTCCTGTATTTGGTACTTCAACGATTACTTTTTCATCTGTCATTGTAGCCTTAACGATTTCTCCATCTTCTTTGATTTCAAAATACATTCTTTCTGGATTTAAAGTATAACCCTCTGGTGCTTCTTTTTCTAAAATATAGTATTTTCCATATCTTATTTCTGGAATAGTAATTTTTCCATTGTCATCTGTTCTACCACTAAAAATTAACTCATCTTTTTCATTGTAAATTTCAATTAAAGTGTTTGGAAGTGGCTCTCCTGTTGATACATCAGTTTTTGTAAATTCAAGAGTTCCTGTAATAGGTTTATTTTTCATTTCAGCCTTAACAATTTCTCCGTTTTCTTTTAATTCAAAATAAACTTTTTCTTCTGTTATTACATAACCTGTGCTTGGCTCTTTTTCTAAAATATAGTATTTTCCAACTTTAAGATTATCAATAACTACTTTTCCATCTTGATCTGTTTTTCCAGTAAAGATAAGTTCATCATTTTCTGTATAGATTTCAATTATAGTATCTGGAATTACATCTCCATTTACTAAATCAGTTTTTGTAAACTCAATAGTTGCTTTTTTAAGATAATTTAAAGCACTATATGATTCATAAACTATTGGAGTTTCATCATCTACTTCTTTTAAAGTGAAATAATGTTTATTACTATCAAGAATATAGTCATCTTGTGTCTTTACTTCTTTAAAATAGTATTTTCCAAGTGGCAATTTCTTTGTTTTAGCATATCCATCTTCATTAGTAATAATAGTATCTACTAAATCGCCTTTATTGTAATATAAATGATTTCCATCAGATGATAAAATATCTTCTTCTGCATAGATTTCAAAAGTTACACCACTTAATTTTTTAGTAGCATAAATATATTCTCCATCTTTAATAACTAAATCTTCTCCAGTTTTTTGGATTTCTAATTGTCCTTTGATAGGAGTATTTTTATAAGTTACTGTGATAAATGCTCCATAAGTTGTGTAATTAAAATGAGTATTATTTCCAATAGTGAATTTTAATCCATCTTTATCTTTTAAGTATCCATTTGGTGCTGATACTTCAATCAATTTATAATTTCCAGATTGTAATTTTAATGGTGTCACTAAAATACCATTTTCATCTGTTTTAAATTCACTTATAACTTTACCACCAACATATTGTGATACATATTGCTTTGTATCTTCATTAAATATTTTAAAAGTTGTATCTGCAATGGCAATTTTCTTACCAGTTTCAGAATCTACTTTAATTACTTGTAAATAAGCAGTTAAAGAGTTATTTAAAATATTGTAATATTGTTCTTTATTACTTGTTTCATTAACTGTTATATAAAAATCATAAATTTTTTCATAGCCTGTTGTTGTATTGACTTGATGGAATCGCCAAACACCGTAAGGCAAGTTCAATGAAGCATAGCCATTTTTATCTGTTGTTATTTCATCAAATTTATTACCATTTGGATAGTAGATTTCAAATTTAATTCCTTTTTCTGCATTTAAGAATTTAGTTTCTCCATCTACTTGTTCATATTGTTTTAAAATAGAAACATAGTTTTTAATAACTTTTTCTACAACATCAACTCTTGCAGAGTCTTTTCCTTTTACATCTACATTATAACGAGTTTTATCTAATTCATAGCCCTCACTTGGTCTGATTTCTTGTAGATAATAATCTTTCCATTCTAATACTGCGTCACTTTTGAAATAACCATTTTCATCAGTAACAACTGTTGTCACTAATTTTCCTGTGGCTGTTTCATATACTCCATATTCAGCACCTTTTAAAGTTGCTTGTCCTTGTGCTTTTCCAGTTTCATCATCTTGTTTATAGCCCTCTACTGGTGTTTTATAACTATTTATTCTTATTTTAGCCATAACTGGATCTGTTGTTCCAGGAACGAACATATTTTGAATTTCATTTCCTACAAACAATTTATAACCAGAAGAATAAGGCATATTCTTTGTTAGCGTTAAATCTATTGCACCACTTTTAGTTGGCTTAATCGTTAGTGTATTTCCACTTATATTATAATCTGCTCCACTAACACTTACATTATATTGTGATAATACATTATTTGTATCTGTTAAAGTTAAAGTTTGACCTACTTGAACTTTATAAACTCCTCCATTAAATGATGGTCTATCATAATGATGTTCAATAAGTCTATTGATTTCTGCTTTTTCTGCTGATACATCAAAAGGAGTACCTGCTCCCCATCTTTCAGTAGAGAAAGTTGTATTTGCTCCGTGACCAATAATAATATCCCATATCATACCTTGTGTTGCTGCACGATATTGTAATGTTTGATGTCCTGGATAAGTATAACCGTAGTATCCAATTAACAATAACCTTTCTTTAATTGAATTTGAAAGCCCTGTATCTTCCCAACTTCCTTGATTATAACTTGTACCCTCTGGGATATTAGGCTCAATACAATATGAAACTTCTCCATCCATTGTATATTGTTGAAAATACCAAGAATGATGATCACTACCATCTGCTCTTGCTCTATCATAATAATATCCAGATTTTGTTTTAGTTAAAGTTGCAGCACTTACTGCATTTGCATTAACTGTAAATCCTACTAATAATCCTAGTGTTAATACTAGGCATTTACCTAATTTGTTCATTTTGTTCCTCCTCTCTTGAACATCTACCCGAAATGACACAGGCAGAATAACAAAAAAGCACTATCGTGAATAATAGTGCAATACTTATAATTTTTAACATTTTCTTTCCTCTTTTCATAAAAAAATGACTCGTTATGAGCCATTAAAACTTTGATTTTAGACTTGCGTCATTTCCCTCTCCACTCCTACAAAAGAAGTGTAAATAATACCAATACTTTCCATTTTCATCAACTACTGATGGATATACTCTAAAATAGTTTATGTCTGGTTGTATTTGATTATCTGGATGTGTTTCATTCCAGTCTAAAACATAATCTAATTCATTGTTTTGAATTTGAGTTCCTCTTGCAAAGGCTTCACTTTCAGAACTAAATTCTTTTTTTCCACCAGTTATTGAATCATAAAAAGTAGTAGATACTGTACTCTTTTGCCCAGAATTATTACTTTGTGTATTAGAGTTTGTTTGATTAGTTTGTTGTGTATTTTGGCTAGGTTTTGGATTAGTAGCATTGTTTACTTTGCTACTCTCTTGCTTTGTAGGCGTTTCTTGTTTAGGAGCATTACTAACTGAAGAACTAGGTTTCTCTGTTGATTTTGATTTAGTTTCCTTTTTCACACTTTTTTCAGTTTTAGGAGTTTTTTCTTCAACAATTTCTTGCTTCTTTTCTACAATCTCTTGTTGCTTTATCTCCTCTTTTTCTGCATTCTTACTCGTATCTATTTTCTCATCAACTTTCTCAATTTTGGTTTCTTGTTTTAGTTGCTCCTTTGGTTGATCCATTGGCTTATTATTAAGCATTGAATTAACTCCAATAACTGCACCTACAATAACTGTGCTTAAAATACTTAAAATTATTTTTTTCATTCTAATCACTCTCCTTTGATTACTTGTAATTTAGCATAATACTTAATATTTTGCATTTGTACGATTTAGTTACTTATATATTTTTTTCAGTTAGTAATATAACAGTTAGTATATATACTAGGGAGGATTGTAAGGAGGGAATTTGTGGAAGATGTGTACACACTATCTAGCACCTATTTGTTTTTGTCTTAAATGCTTTTCATAAAATGAAATTGCACTTACAACATAGTCTTCAATTTTATTATCCTCAATGTTTTTTGGCAAAACACTTCTAATTCGTTCTGCATTAAATTTCATTTTTGGAATTTGATTTGGCTTTTCTTGTGCCATAATATCATCTACACTATCTTCTGTGAGTGTACCATCTTGGCTCATTTTCTTCAATGCAATAGCCTGTGCGTGTGATGGCGTTGCAACATTATACTCAATACAATCAAGTAAAATATATTGCTCATCTTCTGTAAGATATGAAATCTCTACTGCAGGATTAAATGCAATCTTCTTTTCATCTACCATATCTAATAATTCTGGTATTAGTTCAGTAAGTCTTATATACCTTTGAATTTGCCTTGCACTATCTTCCGACTTTTCTGCAAGGAAGTTATCTGAACGGAACTTCTCGCCAACTTGGCACGAAGTTAAATCTGTCCTTTTTCCTTGATGACTTATTGCTTCAAGTTTCATTTTATATGCAAATGCTTTTTCGCTAGGCAATATTTCTTCCCTTTGCATATTACTATCTACCATAATTATTATCGCTTCATCATCTGATAAATCTCTAACAATACAAGGTAGAGTTTCTTGTTGTGCTAAAGAACTAGCAAACTTTCTCCTATGACCAGAAATCATTTCATATCTACCATCTGCTTTAGGTCTTACTAATGCAGGAACTAATACACCATTTTCCTTAATGCTATCTCTCATTTGCTCCATTTCTTCATTTTGAATTACTTTAAATGGGTGATTAGGAAAATCATCAATATCATTTAAGTTAATATCAATTACTTTTTCCAATTTAGCATTATCTCGTTCCTCTTGCGTTGAAAATAAATCATCTAACTTTGGCAGTGGCATTTTTATTTCGTTCTTGCTCATCTTTTAGCACCTCCTTTGCAAATGAAGAATAGGCTTCTGAAACTTTACCACTTTTGTCGTAATCAAATATGCTTTTACCAGAAGCAGTTGATTCTGCTACTTTTGTTGCACGAGGTATCTGTGTATCAAATATTTTAATTACACTACCATAGTTTTCTTGTAGTTGCTGATTAGTTGCCTTTGATAGATTCGTTCTACTTTCAACTAATGTTAATAGCACTCCACCAATTTTTAAATCTGGATTTATCTGTTTTCTAACTTTTGAAACTGTCCTTAATAATTGGCTCATACCTTTTGCTGCAAGAAATTGAGATTGAACAGGTATTATTACTTTATCTGCACTAGCAAGTGCGTTTATTGTAATCATACCTAAACTTGGCTGACAATCAATAAGAATATAATCATAATCATTTCTTAAATCTTGTAAGCAGTTTTTCATTGTATATTCCCTACTCATAGCATTCACTAAATTCATTTCCATTGAAGATAAATCTAAATTAGATGGAATTAAATCTACATTTTCTTTATGATGAAGAATATAGTCTTTATTATCTAATGTTTTATCTAACATTGAGTATTCCATTAGTGTTGCTATTGTAACAGGAATATTATCTTGGTCATACCAACCCATACAAGTAGTTAAATCTCCTTGTGGATCAGCGTCAACTAATAATACTTTCTTTCCCTCTTTTGCAAGTGCTACACCTAAACTTAATGTTGTGGTAGTTTTACCAACTCCACCTTTCTGGTTTGCTATTGCAATTACTTTGCATTGTGGCATTTTCTCATCCTCCTTTCTACATAAATTTAGCCACCTTAAAAATAAGATGGCTATGTACTCCATTTCTGGCATAAAAAAAGAACTGACTCTTTGTAATCAGTTCGACAATATTCAACTCTCCAATATGTTAATATACTTTAGTAATAATTCATCTATTACATTTGTTTCTTTTTTATGTGCTATTAAACTATTTCTCATTTCATTCAATGAGTTAATAATTATTTTCAATTCATATATATCTAATTTTACTTTTTTTAATTTCATAAGAATCACACTCCAATTTCATTATCTATATTATACAAAAGATAATCTTAAATATGAAATGTATGATTTTTTATTCAATTTCTAGTGAAATGTGTAATATCTTTTTTGAAAGAAATCCTTTATTTATAAGGGTTTGCGAGTGGTTTTTCTAAAATCCCCACTACCCAGTTGATTACACTTTTATTAAGAACATTTTCTTTATCAGAATTATTCATTAAAATCACTTCTTTCTATATAATATTTTTTAATAAAATTATTTAAAGGTATAACTCTCTTTTCCTTATATATTATAACACATTATTTTGACTTTTCAGATACCCTATTGCGTTTTTATATTCATCTTTATACCTAAAAATAATATCTACACTTTTATCATCATTTACAAAAATATTTTTAATAAAACTATCAACAATGTTTCTGTCAATTTCTTGCAGTTTTCCTATTTTTTTAAATTGATTTATCCATTCTAAATTATATGAGTTTATTTTATTTTTGCTTAAATTCTCTTTTTCTAAATTTAATTTATTAACTTCGTATAAATATTTTTGTTTAAAGTCATCATAATCTTCATCCGAGATAAAATCACACTTATAATCCTTTTTTAGTTCATCTAATAATTTTTTATATTTTTCTAATTCTTTGTTTATTTCATTTAATCTAATTTTTTTTAATTCACTATTGTATTCTACTTTAGAAGTTGAAACAACATCATCTATTTTAGTATCAATTTCACATACCAATTCAATATGTTTGTTTAAAGATTCTAATACTATATTGTCCAACTCTTTTTCCAGAATATAATGCTTGTTACATTTCTTTGTTTTTACATAAGTGCTACAATAATAAAAGACTGTTTCAATATTATTTCTTTTAGTTGATATTCTATATAAATTATTACCACATTCGGGGCATTTTAAAAATCCAGTATATTTATAAAATTTTCCATCCTTATTCACTCTAACATTTCTATTGTATAAAATATCTTGCACTTGATTGAAAACTTTTTCTTTAATGATAGCATTATGTCTTTCTTCTGAAATAACCCATTCATCTTCTGCAACTCTTACCATATTATGTGTTTTATGACTTATTCTAGTTCTTTTACATTGAACAAGAGTACCAATATATGTTTTGTTTTGCAAAATAGTATCAAGCATTTTTGTATTCCATTTACGACTAATCCTACTTACCTTTATATTGTGTTTTTCTTTTAAATAAACACTAGGTGTCAAAATATTATTATTTGTTAATTCTTCTACAATTTCTTGTTTACTTTTTCCTTTTAATGCTAACTCAAATATTCTTTTCACAACGACAGCAGCGTCTTTATCAATGATTAGTTTATGCACATCTTCTGGATCTTTCAAATAACCAAAAGGGGCAGTTTTACCAATAAAATTGCCAGATTTTTTACTTGCTTTCAGTGATGAACGCATTTTCTTTGATGAATCTTTAGAATAACTTTCATTCATAAGATTTTTAAAAGGTATTTCTAGCGAATCCATTACATTAGGATTTTTAAAAGAATCAACATTATCATTTATTGAAATAAATCTTAAACCATATTCTGGCACTATTTCATCAATAAAATTTCCTACCTCTATATAATTTCTTCCTAATCTTGATAAATCCTTTACTATGATACCGTTTATTTTTTTCTTTTTTATATCGTTAAGCATTCTTTTATATGCAGGTCTATTAAAATCAGTTCCAGTATAACCATCATCAACATAGTCTTTATATATGATTATATCATTCTTGTCAACTAAGTAATCATCTATAAGTTTCTTTTGATTTACAACACTATTTGATTCTTCCTCACCTTTTTCATCAAATGAACGCCTGCGATATGTTCCTAATGTCCACTTTTTCATTTTCTTTTGCTCCTTCCTTTAAGTAATTTACTAAACTTTCATATTCATCTTGATATTTAAACTTAATATCTAAAGTTTTATCTTCTCTAACATAAATAACATCAATTAGTTCATCCAATACTTCTTTTGAAAGACTTTTAATCTTTCTATTTCTTTTATAGTGACCTATCCAATAATCATTTTTTCTAATTTTCTTAACATTTTCTCTATATGTTGAAGTATATATTTCTATATTTTCACTCAACTTGCTAATTTTAGATTCTATTTCTTCAGATAATTTCACAAACTCACTTTTTTCTAGTTTGTTAAACTTCCATTCCTCATAATATTTTCTTTTTTGTTCTTTTAAATTAGATATTTTTAACTCTGCAATTTTTACATTGTTTTTATATTCATTTTCCATAGAGCCTTGATTATTTTTAAAATATAATTTAGAAAGACTTTTTTCTAATTCTATTACTAATTTTACTTGCACTTGGATTGCTTCTAAAACAAAACATTCCAAATCACTTGTTTTTATCTTATGTGATGAGCAAGATTTGCTTACTTGTAAATAACTCATACAGAAATAATTAGAAAGTTGTCTTTTTCCTCTAGTATCTTCTTGTTTTGTCATTGCTCTACCACAGTCTGCACATTTCAATTTTCCATTAAATATTGAATATGACATTGGAGAATTGTGTACTTTCTTTTTATCATTTTGCTTTATTATCTTTTGTATTTTATAAAAATCTTCTTTTGATATAATTGCTTCGTGTGTATTTTCAGAACGGATATATTCTTCTTCATCTTTAGTAACAAATTTTTTACTACCAAAAGTTGCTCTTGTTGTTTTTAATTGAACTAGATTTCCAATATATGATTCATTATGAAGCATTCTTCCAATCGTAGATGTACTCCATAAATATTGTGACCTTATCTCAAATGGGTCTAATGTTAATTTTCTTTTCTTTCTTCTTTGAAGTTCCTTTCTGCATAAAATTCCATTATCATTAAGATACTGGCAAATCGTAGGGCGACCATTTCCAGATAAAGCCATTTCAAATATTTTTTTAACTATATCAACTTCATTAGGGTCTATTATTAAATGGTGTTTATCTTCTGGATCTAACATATATCCATAAGGAGTTGTTCCTGCAACAAACTGACCATTTTTTGCCATAGTTTCATAAGCACTAGCAACCTTTTTAGATAAATCTCTTGAATAATTTTCATTCATAAGATTTTTTACCGGCACTATCAAACTGCTTATTGATTCTGGGTCTAAATAGGAATCGACATTATCGTTTACAGAAATAATGCGTATATCATAGATAGGGAATATTTCTTCAATATATTTACCGACTTCTCTATGATTTCTTCCTAATCTTGATAAGTCTTTTACTATAATGCCATTTATTTTTCCGTTAACTACATCTTGTAACAATCTTTTAAATCCCGGTCTATCAAAGTTAGTGCCAGTATAACCATCATCAACATAATAATCTTCAATAACAATGTTAGGCTTATTTTCCAAATATGATTCTATCAATGCTTTCTGATTTTTAATTGTATAAGACTCACTATTTTCGCCATCATCAAACGATCTTCTGCCATATACTCCAAATGACCATTTTCTATTTTCATCATTTATTCTACTTTGCTTTTTGTTGCCACGACCTGCCATTTCCACCTCCTCCTTTCAAATTACGACCAAATCATACTTTAAATTTAATTTTTTTACGAAGGTGGAAATTTTAATTTTATAGACTTGACTATCTATATAAGTTTTTCAGTGCATTTGTTAAACAGTCATCTGCTGTTTTATCTGTATCGGAAAATCTTATCCTTACTAATCTACCTTTCACTTTAAAAATATAAGGATTTTTGACCTTATTTAAAAAATCAAGTATTCTTTCATTACTTGATTTTCTTTTATCTATTTTTATATCTGTTATTTCATCAACATCATCTGGATTAACTTCATCTAAAGGTATTTCTCTACATCTTTTTAATTTTTCTGATAATGCTTCAATATCTTCTTTAGTCATCTTTACCCTCCATTTCCTCTAGCCTAGAACAATAACTAGAAATACGACATATTGCATATAAAAAAGGCACTATCATTACTAATAGTGCCACCATTAACATTTTTATCAATTAAATCATCTCTCCGTTCTTTCTTTTGCAAATCTTCTTCCTGCTCTAATCGACTCTCTATAAGAATCTCTTATGCACTGCTGAATCGCTCGAATCTGTTCAAATTCTTCCTTTTTATTTATCGAATCAATATTTTCTTCAACTGAAATAAAATTTATATTATACTTTCTTTTTAGTGCATCAATTCTATCTAAAGTATTATTAGTTCTGCCAAATCTTATTAAATCTTTAACAATAACTGTATTTATCTTTTTTTCTTCTATGTCTTTAATCATTTTTTTAAAATCTGGTCTATTATATGTTGTACCAGAAAATCCATTGTCAATATAATATTTTTTAGACTTTACTCCTTTAATGTTCTCCTTTAAATATTGATTAACAATATATTTTTGTTTTTCTATTGATGAATCCTCTCTACTTGTTTCCTTATTTGCAACTCTAATATATACTGCTACATTTAATTTTTCCATATTCATTCCTCCTCTTAATAAAATCATTGTAAAATAAGATAAATTATTATTGAAATGTGTAATTTTTTTATTTGCACATTTGACTTTTTAAAATTTATATTCTCCTGCAAGATAGTTCAAATTCATTTTCTGATACAAAAGGAAATATACTACATTTTAGTAAAACTTCTGCTACCATACTTAAAGCCTCTTTTTTATTTTTGGCTTTTACTTCTATAAATTCTATTTTATTGTTACTACTAATTCCGACTACATATCTTTTTCTTTTATTTAAAAATTTTATCATTCTTTTCCTCGCTTTCTATATTATCTAAATCTATTCCAAAAGCATTTATCAAAGCCTTATCAACTTGTTGCATTTGCATTTCATCTAGTTTCCCTAAAAATGTTATAATTCTACTTTTATCAATTACTCTAACTTGCTCTACAAGAATTGTTGAATCTTTTTTGAGAAAGTTATTTTTACCGATTACTATATGTGTAGGTATATAAAGTTTTTTTAGTATTGTTGTAATAGGTGCAATAATTACTGTTGGACTATGCTTATTTGCAAGATTATTTTGAATTACCACCACTGGTCTTTTACCATCTTGCTCACTTCCTATAACGGGATTAAGCATAGCATAATAAATATCTCCCTTTTTAATTTCATAATCACCTATCATATTTTTCTGCCTTAACAATGATATGTGGTGGTGTATCAAATAGATTTAATATATTTATCTTTTTACCTTTCAAATAATCTGTTAGAACTCTATTAACATCTGCTTCGGCTCTTTTCATACTTGTTTGTTCGTGATCCATAGCAGTTTCAAATATCAATTTAACTTTTACTTTATATTTCTTTCTTTTCATTAAAACTTTCCTCCTTAATATGTAAAAAAAGCCAAAATATCAATAACGACACTCTGGCTTTTGTATTATCATTTTTCTTATTTTTATTTTTCATTAAAACTGATATTTGTCTTAATACCCTCAGTCTAGGATTTCATCAAACGATTATCTTGCTAAAATAATCTCACAGGAATTCCACCTCCCCGAGGATCTCTCCGGGCTGCCCCCATTATGTGAATTGTGGCTAGGCAGGAGTATCTTTAATACTGTTAGTATTCTTTGCAGATTAGGTGCTACCTAATTTTATAGCCAAGTATTAACCGACAAGCGTACTTGCTAAAGTGCTAGTCCTAACAGGAATGTATCTGATGAATGTATATCAAATTTTCAAAGAACATCTCCTGCTTCAAAAAAAAGAAACAGGCTCGAAAGGAATTACTCCCTTTCACCTGTTTCCTCACTTATGAGCCAAATTGCAGACACTAAATTTTATTTTTTTAATATTTTTTTCAAATTTTCTAATGCTCGTTCCAAAATGATATGTACTGACTGATGTGTAGCATTTTCTTCATCTGCTATTTGTTGCTCTGTTTTATCTTCAAAATAATATTTCTTGATTCTTCGTTTTTGTACTTCTGGAAGCAAATCTATTGCTTTCTTTAAATCTTCAAAAGTTGATTTTTGAATAATATAATCTTCTAATCCAGTAGGCTTGTCCATTGCTCTGGCACAAAGATTATCTTCATATATTTCAGAGTGTTCTATATGTCTGTCATATTCGTTCATCTCTTTAATATCATCTAACTCGAATCTGTCTAATGCCTTATAAACTTCTTCTTGCACTTCTATCTTATTTATCTTTCCTGTTACATCTTTAAATGTAACTATGTAAAGTTTCTTTTCTTCACAATAATTTAAAATATATGGGTTATCCCTATATTTTCTTCTTTTTGGGCGTTCTGCCATCTTTCTTTCCTCCGTTCAATTTGTTTTTTTAAATTCAAATTGAACAAAGGTGGACTACGACATTTCGCCATTTTTCGACAAACAAAAAGAGAGTCAATTTTCCCTACTGCAAATAGAGTATATTTTGCTCTCTTTCTTTTATTTTCAAGTTTTATTAAATTTAATTCGTAGTATTCATTATCTTCTACAATCATAGTATCGTCTGCTCCTATTACAAGCAATCGCTATGTAAACGAGCATATATATTCGAATACTACTTATTGTATATGGACTATTTACTTTTTAACTTTTATAGCAATATAATAACGAAAGTACCTCCTATTACTTCATTACTACTACTACTACTTACTTCATTTGTTACTGCTTACTTCTTACTATTTTTCTTTCTTTTATTATTGCTATACTAGAACAGTAATTGCTTATTATCAATTTTTTATAATAAATTTTTAGAAAACTAATAAGTCATAGCAAAAAATAAAAAGCCTATAAACTGTGAAATACTTCTCACAATTTATAGGCTCTGCGTCTATGCGTCTGGCTCTTGTTAATATCTTATAAAATATCACAATATAATTTTTAAAAATTATATCAAATTATCTCTGTAAAATTTGTCGCTTTATGTAGTACAATTCATATTTTATAAAAAAAAATAGTCTATAAATATAATAATTACATATTTATAGACCTTAATTTATAGATTTAATTTCTTAATAACTTTCACTTGCATATTCTTAACTTCAATCAAACTTTCCCTTTTACATTTCGGACAATATAGAGGAAAGTTTTTCATTATTGTATCGTTTCTCATTTTTAGTCGTGTTTTATTTCCACAAACAGGACATATAATCCACTGTAACTTTTGCTCCATTTGTACCTCCATTTTATTATTGATTATCCTAACCAACCATTATAAAATGCTATAACTCCTAAAATTGCTCCTATAACCATTGCTGCTAATGTTGTAACTATCAGTATTGGATTTTCCTTAAATAATTTTACTAATTCTTTTAAATCTTTCATTAAATATTCTTCCTTTCTATTTTTTTATCTAAATTAACTTTTACCAAGAAATCATAGGCAGAAGCACATTCTTCTTTTGAGATTCCTGTTTCTTCAGCAAGAAATTTTATTGCTTCTTCTCTATTAGAAAATTTTTCTAATACACCTTTTATTTCTTGTAATTTTTGGATTGCTTCTTTTAATTCATTGCTCATAATTATCATCTCCCTTTTAATTTTTTAGATTTGCCTTTTTCTATCACTATTGCTATAACCGATATTATCAAAAATAATCCTGTATAGTTTATAAATATATCTTGATATGCTGATGAAGCAAGTGGCTCTCTAAAACCAGTTAGCCATATATAAAAGAAAGTAAGCGACATTGTTGGAATATATGTTACTATCATTCTAACAAGTGTATTCTTAATAGGTAATTTTGTCGCCATTTTATAGGCTAGAACACCTATTAGAACTATCAATGCTCTATCTATTTCGTGCCAATTCCCATTAGGATCTGAATATGTTCCATTTATTAAATAAAGAACACTATTTACTAAAGTTGCTATTGTATATATAACACAGTACATAAATACTGATTCTTTAAGCCATCCATTCCATATTTTTTTCATAAAAACTCACTCCTCTAATCTATTCCAAAATGGGTAACAACTTCATTTACCATATCATCTAAATTAGTTGTACCATCATTTATCATTATTTTTAATTTATTACTCTCACATTGTCTTTCTATTTCTTTAGAAAACAGAAAATCTCTTTCCATCCAATTTTCAAATGCTTTTTCTTTATTAGAACAACCATCAAGCACATAAGGGACAAATTGCCTTTCTTGATAATGAGTTACTTGAAATTCCTTTGTAGGAATTATTGCTAAATACTTGTTATCTGTAAATCCTAATTCTTTTATCAATGTTGGTAGATAAGCACAGCCTTCTGTTATAATAGCATTATCACAATTTATCTTTTCTAAATCATTTATTACATCATCAAATATTTCTTTATATATACCCAATTCTTCATCTTTTTGTATTGTAGGATTTCTCATCCATATTTCTTCAGGTGTCATAGATAAATTTTTTTTACACAATGTATCCTTATTTAAGGCAACTTTCTTCATATATTTATCTAAATAGTCATCAACCTTAAAATAATATAAATTATACTTTTTTGCGATTATTTCACATACCGTGCTTTTACCAGCACAGGGAGAACCACCTACGAAATATATTTTTTTCATCACAATTTTCCGCCTCCTCTAAAATTTTGTTATGCTGTTTTTAGGAAATATTATTTTTACTTCAGTATATTTATATTGTATAGAATCAATTTTCAAACTTAATCCTAGTTTTTCACATAATTTATTTGATAAATAAAGCCCCATTCCTGTTGCATATTCTTTTTTTCTATTAACTCCAGTAAAACCTTTTTCACACACTCTAGTTAAGTCTGATTTACTAATACCACACCCATTATCTCTTATTGTCAAAATAACATTATTTTTATTATTTTTACTTGATATTTCTATCAATTTATCTTTCTTATCTAAATATTTAATACTATTTTGAATAATTTGTGATAATATAAACACTATCCATTTTTCATCTGCATAAATTTTATTATCTAAATTACGAAGATCTAATCTAATCTTTTTATTTAAAATGTAATGTCTATATTTCATAACTACGCTATGCACTACATCTTCAAGATCAAGTTCTGTAACAAAATAATCTTTTTCAGTATTATTACTTCGAGCATAAAAAAGGATTTGTTCTGTAAGTTCATTGATTTTATCTATTTCGCTTTTTAATTTAAAGTCTTGGTTATTATCAAAAGTCAAAGATAATGCAGCAATCGGAGTTTTTATCTCGTGAACAAAACTCTCTATGTATTCTTGATAATCTAAAAAATCTTTTTCCATTATGCTTATTTTATCAAGCATACCTTTACAACTCTGTTTTAAAGCATAGTAATAAGCCCTATTTTCCAAGTTAAGAGGCTTCTTTAATATTTCGGCTATTAAATACTTCTCATCTAAATTATCTACTAATGACACAATTTTTTTATATTTTCTTAAATTAGAAATATAAATTATAAATAAATACCATATAACTAATACTATTAACAATATAATTGTTAAAATTATGTAATAAGTTGGAATATTTGTTAAATATAAAACACCAGTAATTATTGATATAAGGATTATTTGAAATATTATAAAGGAAAACTTTTCTTCTAAAAATGTTACAAATTTCATAGAACAAAACCCTTTCCTCTAACATTTTTTATCAAATCATCTATTCCTATTTCTTTGGCTTTTTTCCTTAATCTAGTTATATTTACCATTAAAATATTTTCATCTAAATAATACTTATCATTCCATAATTTATCTAGTAATTCTTCCTTTGTGATAACTCGCTTATCATTCATAAAGAAATAATATAAAATTCTAAATTCATTTCTAGTTAATTCTACTTCCATATCTCCTTTTTTAAGTAAAGATAAATGAAGATCAAGCACATAGCCATTTTTACTTATTTCTTTATAGTTTATAGGATTTGATATGTTAATGGCTCTTTTTATTTTTTCTAATAAAATCATAGTGTCATAAGGCTTTGTAATAAAGTCAATTCCTCCAACTTCAATGCTCATTAGTTCATCTTTTGTTGTATCTCTGCTAGTAACAAATATTACTGGAATATTTTTATCTATTTTAATTTGTTTACATATTTCAAATCCATTTTGAAAAGGGAGATTTATATCAAGCAAAATCAAATCTGGATTATAATTATCGAGTTCCCCACAAATATTTTCAAAATTCTCTATAAGTAATACTTCATACTTATTTCGCTTTAATAATTTTTCTAGTTCTTCTCTGATTTTACTATCATCTTCAATTATTGCTATTTGCATTATTAACCTCCCTCTAAACTATTAGACTTCTTTTATATTTCTTTTAAAACTAAAATATGTGGCAATATAATATACTGCATAAATCACTAAAAATTCTACAAGTGTTCCTATAAAATAAGATAAATAAATCGTATTACTATCAAGCATTATTTTATAAATGTTATTTATTGGTATGATTAAGCAAAGGTTGAGTATAATTGGATATACAACAGGAATACCAAATAGTATTAACAACTGTTTTCGTACAGTTTTAAAAATATTCTCATCTCGTACTCCTAGATTACTCAAAACTTTATATCTATACTTATACTTATTGGAATCACTTAATGATTGAATGGCAATTATAGTTCCAACACTTGCTATAAAAATAAATGCCATATAAATACAAATTGTTGAAATTATCATAGTCATTGTATTTGTTTCTTCGATAAGTTCTCCTTTTACAACTACATTATAGTAAGTATCATCTTCCTCCCCATTTTCATCTATATAAGTCATATATTCTTTTAGTCTTGTTTTCATTTTTTCTTTTAATTCTGTTTTTGTTTTTTCTTTTGTATTTACTACTAAATGACTTGTATCTATTTCTAAACCAGATACTGCACTATCTGGTACGACAATATTATAATACTCGTTTGATATTCTTGCCCAATATCCGTTTGTCGTAAAATCTTTTAATTTCAATTCAGTTCCATTTGACAACACTATTTTATTTGGCATTAAATTATTCATATCATTTTTAAAGCGAATTTCAGAAAGCACGATACATTCCTGCTGATTTAAACTTATTTTTTCCTGTCCCCTTAATTCTAGCAGTCTGTTATAATCGCTTAATCGTATAACTGGATCAAACACGCTTTCATCACTTTTATAGTCCGATATTGGGGTAGTTTTTAAAATTGTTGCTGTTTTATCTTTATAAATATCATAAACAAAATCATTTTTAATTGTATAATCTTCTTTAATAATATCCAGATAATCCTTTAAGTGTTCTTTTTTATCCGTAACTGCAACATCAAAAGGCGAATTTGAATCTATCTGATAATCATATAATCCTTTATTTAAACTAGATATATTTAAAAATAATATAGCCAAAGTAATAAGCATAGATAATGTTCCAAATACAAACCCAAGCGTCTTTGCTTTTGCACTAAATGTCCTTGCTATAAATAGATTATCTTTACTATACTTTATTTTCTTATTTTTTAAGACAACAGATAGTATAAAATCTCCTACACTAATCATAACTCCATATATACTTATAATTAAAAGGACAAAACATATTAAAACTATATTCATAATGCTAGAATCTTGGAAAACTTGTGGCTTTAATTTCATATTCCACAAAAATAAAGCAATAATTCCTAAAGCAACACTTAATAAAAATATAATGTTTCTATGTTTTTTGGATTTTGTTATTTTCTTTTCGTTTTGTTTTTCTAATGTTAACAAATCGTTAATTGATGATTTCTTCATTCTTCTATTTGCACGCCATAATACTAGAAGATAAATAAGGGCAAAATAAATAAAAAGCAAAATAAATGATTTCAGATTTAATTTAATAAATATTGCTTGAGGGAGTTCAAGTAACTTCACTATAAAAATAGATAGAAATTGACTTATAGCAAATCCTATTGGCATAGACACGAGAAGTG
Organism: uncultured Bacilli bacterium; assembly: GCA_910583945.1. Classification (GTDB taxonomy): domain Bacteria; phylum Bacillota_I; class Bacilli_A; order RF39; family UBA660; genus MGBC108787. The sequence goes on along the minus strand of CAJTYF010000001.1, from coordinate 95,756 downwards.
CCACAAATCCAAGCAATAAACTCTCCAAAAGAAACATTTTATTTATTTTTCTTTTTTTGATCCCAAGTAATGAGTAGATTCCAAACTCTTTACTTCTTTTTTCAAATATAAATTTTGTTGTGTAGTTAATTAAAAAACAAATTACTCCTAAAACAATAGCATTTATACCATACATTATATATTGAAAAGTATATAATCCCTGTGATAATTTCATTACTTCTTCAGAAGTTGAAATTAAGTTAAGAGCAAAAATTAGCGAAAAAGATATAATGATTGTTATTAAATATATTGCATAATCTCTGACACTTCTTTTAACATTTCTTACTGCTAATTTACCTAACATTGCCTACATCACCTCCTAGTAATGTAAGCATATCAATAATTTCATCAAAAAACTCTTTTCTTGTTTTTTCTCCTTTCACGATTTCATTAAAAATCTTCCCATCTTTTAAGAATAGCACTCTTTCACAAAAACTAGCAGAAAAAGAATCGTGTGTAACCATCAAAATCGTGGCTTTTAATTCTTTGTTCATTTCTTTCATAGTTTCTAGTAACACCCTAGAAGATTTACTATCTAATGCTCCAGTAGGCTCATCTGCAAGAATAATTTTAGGATTATTGATTAAAGCCCTAGCACAAGCACATCTTTGCTTTTGTCCTCCAGATACTTCGTAAGGAAATTTTTTTAATATATCACTTATTCCTAATCTCTCTGCTATTGATTCTACTTTTTTATCAATATCTTTAATATTCTCTTTATTTACAATTAAAGATAGTGCTATGTTTTCTTCAATAGTCATTGTATCTAGTAAATTAAAATCTTGAAAAATAAAGCCTAAATTATCTTTTCTAAAGTCGGCTAATTCATCTTCCTTAATTTTTGTTATTTCAATACCACCAATAGTTATAAATCCACTTGTTGGTACATCAATAGTTGAAATACAATTAAGCAGTGTTGTTTTTCCACTTCCACTTGCACCCATAATAGCAACAAATTCTCCCTCATCGATATTAAATGAGATTCCATCTACTGCCTTTGTAATATTGGTATTTATACCATAATATTTTTTTAGATTTTCTAGTTTTAAAACTTCCATATCTAATTCTCCTTTCAGCAATATTATATCGCTCAGATCTTTAAATAAAAATTACAGTTTTGTAAGTAAATTTTTTAAATATTAGAATTAGACTGCTTTAATATTTTTTATATATTTGCCCACTTTCAAAATGTAATTTTTCATCACAATATATATCATTTATTAGGTACTATTAGATATTTTCTTTTTGTTTTTAAATACTATAATAGCCACTATACTAAAAAAAATTATAATAATATTATTATTTTTCACTGGTGCTAAAAAACATACATTAAAAATCATATGCAATAGGGCAACAGAAAATATATTTTCATAAACACAATATAGAACTCCCAAAATTATCGAAATAAGAATTGTCCAAATAGAAAAATACAATATATCTAATATGGGTAATGAATTTCTAATTAACCACATTGGAATATGCCAAATCATCCAAATAATACCAACAAATATAATAACTTTAATTTTTTTATTTTTAGTAAAAAGATTGCTTAAAAGAAAGCCTCTCCAAGCAATTTCTTCGATCAAAGCAGTTATAAATAAATATACACAATTTATTAAAAATACCACCATTGAATCTGGAAATAAATCAATTTTTTCAAAAAATGAATAAAAGAAAGTAATTACAATACCAACTAAAGCAATAATCATACATATAAAAAGTTCTTTTAACGATATTTTCTTAAAATTGCCTATTAGAAATTTTTTTAAATTTTGCTCACAAAGTATAAATATAATAGAAACTAATGCTGGCATAACAACAAAAAAGTATTTTAAATATGTTAGTATATTTGGAAATTCTATTCCAAGTTTTTTAAGCATCATTGGAGTATAACATAAGAAAGAAAAAACATAAACTATAAAAATCCATAATGCTATCCTTATTTTATCTTTTATAATACTCACCTCACACTTAAATTGTAATTTAGTGATTATTTTTATATTCAATAATTCCAATAATCCCTATAATCACAAACGTTACTGCTAATAATAATGTTATTAACCATTTGGAAATATCTTCTCCATTTATAAGTAATATTATAAATGCTACGATTGCTAATGTTCCAAATACTAATTGAACTATTGAACTAACTAAACTTAATTTATTTTTCATATTTATCTCACCCTTAAATTGTAATTTGAATTACAGTTCAATTAAATAAATGTCTGCTAGTTTACCTTCAAATTCAAAACTTCTTTCCATTTTTCCACCATTTTTTAAAATAGTCTTTATTGATGGAATATTATCTCTTTCAACTGATAAATGCAGTTCCTTTAATCCAGTTTCTTTTGCATATTTTAATAGTAACTTCAACATTTCGGTAGCATAACCTTTTTTTCTCTCACTTGGTCTAACACTATAACCACTATTTCCAAAATCTTTTAGAAATTCATTTAAAATATGTCTTAAATCAATTATTCCAATAATTCTACTATCATCTTCTCTAATTGCAAAAAAGGTATCAGTTAAAACCCAGTTTGGATCTACTGTTTCGATTTTAGAATTATTATTTACTTTTTCTAACCAATCTTCATAAGAATCAATTTTATCAAATAATTCACTACCATTTATAATCAACTCATTATTATCAAAATGTTCTTGTCTATATTCTAATGCTTTTGATTTCAATTCTATTGTTGGTCTTACCAATTTAATATTCATTTTATCAACTCACTTTCAAATTGTAATTTCTATTTTTCTTTTTTATAGATACTTTCACAAGATTTACAAGTAATTTTCATTTCATAACTAGCCACTTTTTTATCTAATATTGTAATTAAAGGTTCATTATCCTTTGGACAACAAAATCTATTTTTTATAGTAACTAATTCATCACTACAATTTTGACCTATTTTGCTATCTTCAAAATCTAATAATGCACTACCAATACTCCCACAGTTACATTTATATTTTAATTCTAATCTATCATAAGTTGCATAACATAAATAACCTATATTTTCGTTGCACTTATCACAGTACATCCATCCTCCATAATTAGTTGCTAGCCTTGTATTTACTAATTTTTTGTTTTTTACTACTCTTGGCATAAATCTATCTCCTTTCTTACATTACCTTTTAATTGTATTTAATATTTATATCTTATTGAAAATCACTTTTTTTTCTTTCATTGATATTTTGCCAACTTTATACCCATATTCTTCAGATTCTTTCTTATATTTCAAAAAAGAATGGTCTATATCAAATCCTAAAATTTTTTTGATTTCTTCATACGATAATTTATAACTATCTTTATTGTTTTCTTTTAAATACTTCCATAATGGCTCATATTTACTCATCTTAGACACATCTCCTCTTTGATATATTTTTTATTTACTAAAGACTCTAAATGTCTTTTTGAATCAATACTTGGAATTTTCTATAACTTATATTTTAGTATTCTTTTCTTTTATATATAACCTCTGATATTTTATAAGAAGCATACAACATTGCAATTATAATAATAGGAATAATAATCATCATATAGTTTTCTAAAAATGCTAATCCTTGTATAATGGATTCAAAATCAATATATTTTGATAAAACACCACCAATTAACGCAAATCCAAATACAACTATAAATATTGCAATTCTTGCTTTTTCTACACCAAACTTATAAATAGCAGGATACATAATGCTCTGTAATAAAGTAGTTGCAAATATTGCTCCCATTATTGTTTCTCCCATACTTTCTATATTTATAGTTTTAGTGCGATAATAACCAATTATTATCGTTAAAATTGTTGTTATTATCACTGTTACAAAAATAAGTAATAATGTTGCTATGTACTTTGCTCTTACACTATTCTTTCTTCCAGCTGGCAAAGAACAAACATAAGCGTCCCATTTATTATAACTATCATAACTAAATGTTGATAGCATTGTTACTACACACATAAATGGAAGTAAAAAAGCCAAACTCATTGATTCTTGAAATGCCATAACAATATACACAAATAATAAAATTAACCAAGTTTTGAAATTTCCTTTTAGCATAAAAAAATCTTTTTTAATTAAACCTAACATTATTTTTCTCCTTTCACCATCAACACCATTAAATCTTCTAATGATATTTTATCTATGGTATTTATATTATATTTTTTCTTAAATTCATTTTTATTTTCAACTAATAACTCGCATTCATATTTTGTTTTCTTATACTTAATATAATCTTGCTTATCTACTTTTTTAAATTCAGATTCGGTGCATTTTACAATTCCATATTGTTCTATTAGTTCATCTTTCGTTTTTGATAGTATGATTTCTCCATCATTGATAAAAGTTATATAATCTGCAATATGTTCTAAATCACTTGTAATATGACTTGATAATAACACTCCACATTCTTCATTTTGAATAAAATCTTGAAAAATGTCTATTACTTCATTTCTTGCAATCGGATCTAATCCACTTGTTGGCTCATCAAGAATTAAAAGTTTCGGATGATGTGAAAGTGCTGTTGCTATTTCTAACTTTTTTCGCATTCCTTTTGAATAAGTTTTTATTTGCTTATCTTTCGGTAAATTAAAATCCCTCAAATATTTAAAATATAAATCAGAATCCCAATTTTTATATACATCTTTCATAATAGTATTTATATCTTTTGGCAAAAGTATTTCTGGAAAGAACATATCGTCTAAAACTACACCTATATCTTCTTTTATTTCTCTTTCATCCTTTTTATTATCAAGCCCAAATATCTTTACTTCTCCTTTATAATTTCCAATTATATTTAAAATAGATTTAATAGTTGTCGTTTTTCCTGCACCATTTTCTCCAATAAATCCCATAATCATACCTTTCGGCAATTCAAAACTAATATTCTTTAATTCAAATCCAGTATATTTTTTAGATAATTTTTTTACTTCTAAAATGTTTTCCATTTATTTCTCCTCCTCATATAAAATATCTAATATTTCTGTTATAGTCTTTTTTTCGATATTATTTGTTTTTGCAAGTGTTACTACTGTATCTAGCAAACTTTCAATTTTATTTAATTGTTCTTCTCTTGCAACATCAAGATTTACTTTTGCTACATAAAACCCTTTAGAAGGAATCGTTACAACATACCCATCACGCACTAATTCCTCATAAGCATTTTTTGTTGTTATTACACTACATCTTAAATCTTTTGCAAGTGTTCTTATGGATGGCAATAATTCTCCAGATTTAAGTTCATTAGATACTATTTTTGCCTTTATTTGTTCTCTAATTTGCTCATATATAGGAACACCACTTGAATTACTGATTATTATTTCCATAACTCACCTCACTCGTATATATACATTATATACAGATTATACACAGTTGTCAATATTAAAAAGAGAAATTATAAAATAATCTCTCCTTGATTTTTATTTTAATTAAAGTTTTTAATTTTCTTTTGTGATATATACCAAGATATTAAATAAACTATAACACTAATGCTACAAATAATAAGTAATGTTAAATTCATATTAGACACACCTATTACTTTTTTGATTAAATATATAAATAATGCTAACATTCCAGAAGTCATAGAATAAGCAAGTATTGTTCCTATCAGTGAATTTTCTTCAGGCAGTATGAAATTACAAGGTATAATAAAACTTCCACTTAATAACGATATAATAATGCTAAAGCCCATAAACATATTTATATATTCATCTGTACTATTTGTTACTTTGAGTATAATATAACAAACTAAACTACCTACTAGCATTCCTAATACTGTCCAAAATAAATAAGCGATATATTTACTTGATATTATTTGTTTTTTTGTTACTGGCAAAGTTATAGCAAATTGTGTCCATTTATTTTTCTTATCAGATATGATTGTACTTGATACAGTCATACTAAGTGGTATTGCAACAAGTATAATAACTACTGATGGAGATATTACAATAGATAGTCCAATAGCCATTACTACACACGAGAGAAGTGCTACTAAAATATTTGCTTTTGTCGTATAAAAATCTTTTAAAAGTAAACCTTTCATATTATTTTTCCCCCTTTACATACATTAACATTATATCTTCTATTTTTATGTTATCCATAATGACATTTGGATATTTTTTCTCTAGTTCTTTTTTGTTTTTTATCAATATTTCATAACCATAATCCATTTTTCTGTATCTAATTATATCTTTTTTCTCAATATCATTAAATTCTTTTAATTTACATTTCATAATTCCATAATTATATATAAGATTGTCTTTTGTTTCTTCAAAAATCACTTTACCTTTATGAATAAAAATAATGTAATCTGCAATTTTTTCTAAATCACTTGTAATATGGCTAGACATTAAAATTGAATTATTTTCTTCTTGAACAAAGTCTAATAGTATATCTAAAATATCATCTCTAACAACAGGATCAAGCCCACTTGTTGCTTCATCTAATATTAGTAATTGTGCTTTGTGCGATAATGCAACACTTATTGATAATTTCATTTTCATTCCTTTAGAAAACTTTTTAATCTTTTTATTTTTTGGTAAAGAAAACTTTTCTAATAATTCATAAAATTTCTGTTCTTCCCAATTACTATAAATTGCTTTTAATACATTATTTAATTTTTGTGGTGTTAAATCTTCTGGAAAGTTATTACCATCAAAAACAACTCCGATTTTTTCTCTTGTAGCATTACTTATTTTATTCTTTTCACTATCAAGAATAAATACATTTCCAGAATCTCTTTCGATTATATCAAGGATTGAATTAAGGGTTGTACTTTTTCCTGCACCATTTTCTCCTATTAGTCCAACAATATTTCCCTTTGGAACATTAAATGAAACATTATCCAAAATAAAATCATCATATTTTTTTGTTATGTTTGTTAGTTTTAAAGCATAGTTTGACATATTATTTTTCCTCCTCATAAAATATATTTAAGAGTTCAATAAGTTTACTTAAAGAAATACCATTCTCTTTGCTTAATTCTATTGCTTTTTGTAAACAAGATTCTATTTCTCTTTGTTTTTCTTCTTGAATATACTCTTTATTATCAGCACGAACAAAACTACCTCTACCTACTGTCGTTTCTATAAAACCATCTTTTTGCAAATCTTCATAGGCTTTTTGCACCGTTATAACACTTATATGTAAAGACTTTGCTAACGATCGCATAGATGGTATTGATTCTCCAGATTTTAATTCTCCAGACATTATCATTTGTTTAATTTGGCTTGTAATCTGTTCATATATAGGTTTGCTTGTACTGTTACTAATGATAATCTCCATTTTTCCCTCCTTAATGTACTTGCTTGATAAGTACATTATATTACATTTTGTGTTCTATGTCAATAAACATTAAAAAAAGTCTATCATTTCTGATAAACTTTATTCTATATAGGAAATTCAATTTTGATTATTAAAATATTATTCTTATATTTTGCTTCTATTGTACCCCCCACTTAAATCTGCCAATTGTTTCGCAATAGATAAACCAATTCCATTTGATTTTTTTGCACTTTGTATAGTATCTATCAAATAATTTTTCTAAACTCACTTGCTCCAAACCATCTGCTTGATTAGAAAAATTCTATATATCACTTAATAAACATTCTATCTATATCACTATTATTTTTAATATAAAATTATGTATTAAAGGCTATTTCCCTATTTTAGAAATAACCTTTTTAATTTTAAAATATAAGAATATTATTCTATACTTAATCTTATCAATGCTAGTATCATTATTCTGCCTTAAAATAATTGAATTGTGATGACTTATTCCATTCATAAGCACTCCACAAGTCAGTTTTATCACTTGCAGGATCAACGATATTTACATTATTACCATCAACACCAAGTATTGCTACCCAATGTTGATTTCCGGGTGTTGCTCCTTTTACTTCAATAGTTAAGTGAAAACCTAAATTAAGGTATTGCTTTATTGATTCTAGTTTTTCGGCTCTAGTTTTACCTCTTAAATTCACATTTCCAACATACCTAAAATTTGGAACAACTTTATTTATAGGTGCATAATATAAATTTCCCTTTTCATCAAAGCCACCATTATTGTTTAGGGCTTCGACAAAAGTACCTGGATTAAATGGAACGATAGTTGTATTTGCTCCAGACTTTTCTATAAGTATTGCTATTGAAGTTACTAAACAACCTATATTTCCTATTGTACTATTCGTGTTTCCTATTCTTATATTAGACCACTCTTGTCCTTCTTGTCGCCAGTTAATAAAATCTCCAGTATTATTTAAGCCATAAAGGACTCCACCCCAGAGCGAATTATATTCACTACTAGATAACTCGTTATATTGTTTTATTTGTGCAGGGCTAAAATGATATTCATTTTTCATTTGTTCTGCATTTTTAGAAGTTATCGTTATGTGCAATACTCTTTTTTCTACTTCTTTCGGCATTTCATCCGTATTGACACCCTGTTCTATTACCTTTTCTGTTTTTACTTCTGAAGATAAACTATTCATTTCCCAGAATATTTGCTTAACTAATGCTTTTTTAGTATCATCCATTGTGACAACTTCTCCACCATCAAAGCCATTCGCTTGTTTTACTGTATATATAATTAAAACATCTTTCCAAGTAGCCATATTACCATCAAGTACATAGTCGTCGTGTGGATTCTGGTCTTGTATTGTTTGTAATTTATCAGAAAACTCTTGATTACATTCTGCGATTACATCTTTCATAGTAATAGCATTTGGACTTGTTTTTTCACTACTGAAGAATATGCCAAAAATAGAGCCAACAAGTAGCCCTATTAGACATATTATAACAATTACAACCATAGCAACCCAACCACCTGCAATAAGTAAAGATATAAGTGCCTTTGTTGCAGCAATTATACCTTTTATTGCAGATATAGTGGCTTTTACTACTGCCTTTGTTGCTCTGGCAGTTTGTTTCGCAGTTTCTCTTGCAAGTTTTAATGCTCTTTGAGAAGCCTTAACAGATTCTTTCGTTGCTTTTTCGGCTTTCTTTGCAACACTCTTACCAGTTTTTATTGTTGTTTTTGCTCCTTTAGTTGCAACCTTTTTATTTTTTTGAGCCAGTAGTTTATCTTTTATATTTTTAATTTTCACTTTTGTTTTAATAACATTATCTTTTGTTTCCACTACTGCTTTTTTACCGTATTTATTGAAATGATATAGTGTTTCATCAACTGTACGATTTGTAACAAAGGTTATTTTATTACTTCCATCTTCAACTATGTTACTATCATTAGACTGGGTATTTTCTGCTTTCTCTTTTGTATGAACAATAGTGTCTTTTAATCGTTCTGTCGCAATTACACCTTTATCAAGTGTCTTTATCGTTTTTTTACCAACTTCTTTTACTTTTATATCTGCCATTATAGACACCTCCTAGACTAATCGCTTTCGCCCGGTTTAGTAGTCATCAATTTATAAAGTTTTGTATTTGTAGGAAATTTACTTATAAATGGCACAAGTGAACTTCCCACCTTTAAAAGTCCCTGTCCTGCTCCAACATTAGTAATATAATTCATTTGCAAGTCTGATATATTAAGTAGTTTTGCAAGTTCTACTCTATCGGTACTTGCTTGATTAAGCATTACAATAAACTCACTATTCGCTAACATTGTCCTAGCAGTATGGCTTTGTAAAAGGTCATCTACATTTTGGGTAATACCAGTAGCATAAGCACCATACTTACGAACTCTTTTCCATAAAGTAAATAGGAAGTTTGCTGAATATTCGTGTTGAAATAAAAGATAGATTTCATCAATAAAAATAAAGGTATTTCTACCTTTAGCCCTGTTCATTGTTATTCTATTTAAAATATTATCAAGCACAACTAACATTCCGATAGGTTGTAGTTGTTTTCCTAAATCTAAAATGTCGTAACAAATTAGCCTACTATTTGTATCAACATTCGTTTGTTTAGCGAAAGTATTTAAACTACCATCTGTAAATAATTCAATAGCAAGTGCTATCTCTTTTGCTTCTGGCTCTGTTTGTTTTAGTAGTTCTTCTCTAAAATCTTGTAGAGTTGGTGGTGTTCCCTGATAGTTGCCCTGTTGATAATGTCTATATACTTGAGCAGTACACCTATCAATTATTGATTTTTGTTTTGGTCCGAGATTATTTCCCCCTATCAACTGTTCGCACAAAGATAAAATAAACTCTGACTTCAAAATAACAGGGTTTGCTCCATCTCCGTATTCGCTATTCATATCCATTGCGTTTATATGATTATCACTCGTTGCTGATATATGGATTACTTCCCCTCCTAATGCTTTTACAAGCCTACTTTCTTCTCGTTCTGGGTCAACTACAATTACATCTGCATTTGGATCACGAAGTATTACTGACACTATTTCATTTTTAGCAGTAAATGACTTACCAGAGCCACTAACTCCAAGAATAAAACTATTTCCATTTAGAAGTTGTCGCCTATCTGCTATAATCATATTTTTGCTTATAACATTTTGACCGTAGTAAATACCGTTCTCGTGATTTATCTCTTGCACCCTAAAAGGAATAAAAACACCTAGACTTTCGGTCGTAAGTGTTCTTAAAGTATCTATTTTTCTAACTCCGTGTGGCATAGCAGTATTAAGTCCGTCCATTTGCTGAAATTTTAGAATTGCGAATTGACAAAGGTGTTTTCTAGCCGTTGTAAGTAAACTCTCTGTATCATTATCAAGTTGCTCTTTTGTATCTGCCGTATGCACCATTGTAAGAACTGATAAAAACATTCTTTGGTCACGAGTAGTTAAATCATCTAAAAACTCTTTGCTTTCATTTCTCTGTTGTTCTAGGTCATAAGGTATAATAGCACTAAAGTTTTGATTTGCATTTTGTCTGCGTTGCCAATTCGTGATATTTGTTTCTACACCAAGTCGCCTATTTTCTACTTCTCGTACTGCTTCATCCATAGCGATAGGCACTACATCAATAGACATCATAATATTTCTATTAAGGTCTGTTAGTTCTGCTACCATAGTATCTTTAATATAACTAGCATATTCTTTTAAGAACAATACTCTACCATAGCGATTTCCCATTTTAAAATAGTCTTTTTCAAATTCTATTGAATCTGGACATACATAATCTTTGAAACTATGTCCTTTTTTCATATTCGATAACATATCAAAATTGAAACAAGTTTCTTCTCCTACTCTATAAAAGTCGTGACATATACGAAGTCTATCAACTGCGTCTAGTTCGATACACTTTGAGCCTAATTGTGAGAAGTGATTACTTAAATCTGCTCCGATACGAGCAAAGTAATTTCTTGCTTCTTCGATATTCTTTTTATTAACTGAAACAGTAATAAATTTTTCTTGTATAATTCCATTTGCTCCAGTTGCTTGATCTAAAAGCATTTTATTATATTCTTTTCTATATTCATCAAGACTATCTTCATTCATAGGAAGTAATATAGTCTTTTCAAAATCCACTTTATTTAATCTACGATTAGATATAGTGATTTTAGTAGTTGCTCCACAGTCAAAACTATTTAATAGTTCTGAATATTCCAAAAACATTGCTTCTTTATCACTACGACTTGCTACTGCATAATTTATATCTGTAAATCTAAATGTTTTAGAGTATTTATTCTTGCCAACTAAAAAGACACCATCTTCCCAGATTCGTTGAACTGGTATGGTGTCCTGTACTCCTTTAGGAGCAACAAACTTTTCTTTATCATTTTTAAATAACATTTTTAGGGTTTTCATTATCTGCACCCCCTATCATCTTTTTTAGTAGAAATTCTTTCTACTTCCTCTACATCATATTTATTGATAGGATAAGTTGTTCCCTCACTATCACGAGCAATATATTCTAACTCATCAAATACGAGTGCTTTCCAATCGTTTTTATGAACTTCTTTCCCATCAAGTTCATTCATTAGTTTCATTACTTCATCATCTACTTTATCAAGTAAATTCTCTTTTTCTAGTCTTTTTAACATTAACTCTTTTCTAAAAACTAACATTGTTTTCCTCCTTTTTCGATTTCATCTTTTAATAATTCATAATAAAAATTAGTGGGCTTGAAAGTTAATTGTTTAGGCACTAAAAACTCTGATTTTAACCAAGCCCATATAAACTTCTCGGCTGTCATACCATTGTAAGTAAGAAAGCCTAGTGCTGCAAATGGCGAAGCACCCAAAATGCACACCCAAGAAAGTGTTTCTATTCCGAATTTGCCCTTTAATAAGAAGTAAAGTAAAACTGCTACTCCACAAGCAAAGACAGAAAAAATGAACTGTCTTAAAGACAGTCCAAAGAATATACTTTCGGTATAATTTCTAATCTCTCGATTTATTTTAACTTCCACTTATTATCTGCTCCTTTCTTGTTTTTTTAACTTTTTTTCTTGTTCTTTTTTATCTTTTTCTTCATCATAGATATACTCACATAATTCTTTTGTATCTAACTTTGCCATATCTCTAGCAATTTTTAAAGAATCTAAAGCATAGCCATTTGTAATGCCACTCCTAGAATCATCATTATCTTTAATATTATCTTGTAAGTTTTGATAATAAACATCATCTTGCAAATTTTCTCTACCATTTCGTAGCAAATATTCTAATGCCAATGCACATTGAAACGGATCTTGCCCTTTTATGATTTCCTCATATTTTTTCATAAACAATTACCTTTCCCTTTCTTTGTTTTTGAATTTCATATTGTGAGTATCGTAGAAAGAAGATACATATTTTGAAATATCTTCTTTTACCATTATACTCTCTTTACTTGCTAATTCTTTGTCACTTTCTGTTTTAGAAGATAAAGATTTCATAAAAGCCTTATCTTCCTTATCTTTTAATTCTCTAAAACCTTTATCTTCCCATAATAAATTAGCAATATAATTTAATTTTTGTAATATCTTATTACTACCACTTAATATTTCGATATTTCCTGTCATAAGTCCATTGGTAATAAACCATTTTTCAAAGTCAATTTGTCCTAGTTCCTTATATCTTCTCGTTAAACCTATATTTTCTTCACTATAATAATCTTTTGGGTAAACATTATTGCTACATTGTCTTGTATAGACTTTTCCATCTTTGTAAGTCATACTTTTAAAAAGTTCTCTACTCATAGTTGCCTACCTTTCTTCTCTATCGTGAAAGGCAAGATTACCACCGTTTATTACCTTTTCGTATGCTTTTTCTCCAGAATTTTTATCATAATAATATCTGCCATACCCCCAAGACAAATTATTTTTTTCTTTATCAATGGTATAATTAAAAGCAACAATATACTCTTTTCGATTCATACTAGGAACATCTTTCTCTACTAATGCAATAGCCTCATCTTTTCTAAATCCTGTTTCAAGTATTTTTAAGTTACCATTATAATTTTTTTCTTCAAAGCCTATAGTTTCTTTATATTCATTCTCTATTCTTTCTTTATTATTAGATAGCCATTCTTGTAGCATTTCATAACTAGAACGATTAAAATTAGAATATTCTTTTGAATCTAAAAATTGATTTGCAACGTAATCACAGAAATCATAATTAGTATCACATTCTAAAACCCCATATTTATTTATCATATCGTGTAATAAGTCATATCCTAAAACAAAAGTAAAATATGCCTTTTCGCTTTCTAAATCTGTCTTATCAATATATACTTCATCAATATATTCCTTTATATTTTGTTTTAATCCAACAGTATTTAAAGATACATTTTCTGCATAATTTCCATCTATATAGTCCTGTTGGCTTTTATAAATTGTGACTAGATTTTCTTTTGGGTTATCATAATTAGTTTCATCTGCTTCAATAACATAACCTTTATAAGTCATAGTTTCTTGAAATGCTAATCCATCAAAATATTTCATTATATTTGGTGTATCAAGATTTGTTTTTTCATCTAAATATTCTTTAGTAATTCCATTATTTGCACAAAATTGTAAGTACCATTGCACTCCATCTTTATTGTTTATATCTTCTGGATATAGTTCTTCGATAGAAGTCCATATATTATAATGAGTTTCAGCAGTGATATATCCAATTTGATACACACTTTCTAAATCTTTAAATAAATAATTATCAAAACTATAATCCCATTCTGGTACTTTAGCATAACCCGTTTTCATTTCTTTAGTAAATGGTGTAAATTCTACTATTTTATCTACTCCATTACTAATAATACTTGTAGTGTCATTAGTATCTGGATTTATCAAAATATAATCTATTTTTGTTCCAAATAGTTCTTCATCTTCTTTTATCGAGTTTTCTATATTATTTTTAATAAAATTTATAACATCTTCTGTTGGCATTATCTCGCCTCCTTATCTTTGTTTCTATTATTTTTTAACAAATCTTCTATTTTATCAACTGCCTTATTTTTTGAAACAAAAGTATTATAATCTACAAAATCATTCGGATATTTATCGCCAAGTTTTATCTCTTTATTAGTTATCATTGAGCCTATTCTATTTACACAAACGCTTTTTTCAATGGAGGCAATATCATTACCAAAATCACTATCTCGTAAATCATAACAATAAAGTCCTTTACTTTCATATTCTTTTCTTTCTTCATTACTCAAAATATGAGTTACTAAATATTTCATAAATCATCACTCTCCTATAATCCCATCATTTCTCGCACTACACGATCGGCTAGTTTTATTGTTCCGACTAACACTAACATATTGAAAATCAACTCGCCTATATACTTCCAAACTTGAGTAACGGCTGCTGCGTTTGCATCCACAACTGGTGGGCTAGAAGCAAATAGTGAGAATATGATACAAGCAAGAACAATAATTGCTCCCTCTAGGCATACAGAACAATATGATTTTAAGAAACTCTTTCCAACATTTTGTACTGGCTCTCCGGCAAATGTGCTTAAAGGTATCGGAGCAATAGCAGTATATAAATACAATTTAAAGAATCTACCATACACAGTCATTATCATTATAAAAGACAAGACTGTTATAAATAATCCACCTATCAAAGTGACAGCCCATAATGGAATTGACTCGAAAAAGCCACAACTTTCTATTGCATTTATAATCCCCTGTGGAAGTGTTGTTTGTGTTGCTCCACCAAGTCCTGCTGCTGTCATAATTGTTGATATTGCACCCTGTACTATCTTAAATATAGATAACATTAAGTTAAGTCCATAGGTAACAACTATCTTTGCTATGGCAAATCTAATAAATAATTTTAGTGCGTGTTCTGGCTTCTTTACTTCTGCAAATGAGCCACAAGTTTTCATTACACCTACAACAAAAAATAACACTAAAAGTGCTAAACCTATTGCTTGTAATGCTCCGTGAATATTAACAATAACATTCCAAATTGTGCCACCCTTAAATTGTTCTGGCGACTGTGTAATAAGTCCCCATATTTCCGATAACTTACTATTCCAAGTTTCCAAAGCATTCTGTAAATTTTGTACTACCCAATTTCCAGACATTTAATGCACCTCCTTATAAATAAAATTAGGGAGTAAGATTTTCTCTTACCCCTCTGCTTCTTCAACATCTTAACTACCTGTAATCATATTTAGGATTTCTTTTGCAAAAGTAATGATAATACCACCTGCAACAGTCAAGAAACCATTTGCTCTTTGGCTAGGGTCGTGACTCTTTAATGCAAGACCCACTTGCACAATTCCCCAACCTAGTAAAATCATACCGATAGCACGAATCAAACCAAATATAAAGTTTGATAAATTGTTTACTACTGCTAAAGGATCATCTGCTGCAAAAACTGTCATACTTGTTCCAATAGTTAGTGCAAATGCACATACTCCTAAAGCATATACTTTAAATAACTTCTTTCCTTTTTTTCCTAATTTTAATTTATTATTTTTCATTTTTCCTATTCTCCTTTTCCTTAAAATATTCTTCTATCTCCTCTGAAGATAAAAGTTCATAATCTCCATCAATTTCTTCTATTTCTGTAATTGGCATATTAGGTACACCATCTAAAATTGAAATTGAGGCTACTGCATTTTCTGTTCCACCGTGAATATATGGCTTTTCTTTCCCATCTGTGGTCTTTGCTACATTAGGGTGTTTTAAAATGTCATACTTAAAGTCCATTATAGGTCTTTCGCCCCTTATGAATAACAAAGCGTAACGATTATCTAAAAGCCTTACTTCATCTGGTGTTAAGAGTTCTCTACCACTAATTTGATAGTTAGTAGAATAATTACCAGAATGACCGGTACTCTTACCGTGTGTATCTAAATCTATCGTTTCTTTTCCGAGCAACTCACTAACATACTTGTGTGTACTTTGCTCGTTTCCACCAAGATATAGAAATTCATCACAGTTACCGACAATGCTCTCCCATTGTTTCTCGAATAAAGCCTTTAACTGGGCTAGATTTTGTAAAATAATGCTTACTGATACTTCTCTGCTTCGCATTACTGAAAGAATCTTGTCGAAGTCATCTGGTAAAGATACATTGGCGAACTCATCCATTACAAAATGCACGTGTACTGGTAAACTTCCACCATACTTATGGTCTGCCAAAAAAAACAACTGCTGAAACAGTTGCGTATATAAAATGCTTACAAGAAAATTAAAACTCGTATCGTTGTCTGGTATAAGTGCAAATAATGCTGTCTTTTTTTCTCCTAGTGATGGTAAGTCTAATTCATCTACCATTGTAAGAGAAGCCAAACTTTCCAAATTAAATTTTTCTAATCTTGAAGCAAGTGTAATTTGTATTGATTTTAGTGTTTTAGCCGAGCCACTTCTATAATCACGATAATACTTGACTGCAATGTGTTCTGGCTCTCTACTTTCTAACTTGTTAAATAAGACATCTAACGGGCTTAAATAACTATCATCATCTTCGTGTACTTCCCCTGCTCTTAATAACTCCATAACCATAGGGAAGTTTTGTTCTTCTTCTGGTGCTTCGTACTTTAAATAAAATACAAGTGCCAAAAGTAACATACTTGCAGCCGTGTCCCAGAATGGGTCATTACTAGATGAGCCTTTCGGTGTTGTTGCCTTAAACAAGTTTGTCACAAGTTTTTGAACATCATTGTCCGATTTTAGGTAAACAAACGGATTATAACAATGACTTTTTTCCATATTGATTAAGTCTAGTACCTTTACTTCATACCCAGACTTTTCTAATAGGTGTCCTAAATCTCTGACTATTTCGCCTTTTGGATCAAGAACAACAAAAGAAGTATTTGTCTGCATAATATTAGGCTTACAATAAAATCTCGTTTTTCCTGCTCCACTACCACCACAGACTAAAACATTCAAATTTCTTCGGTGTTTCTTACCATTTAATCCTAGCCCTACATTTTGGGTTAAGATTTTGTTATTTGATATAGGCATTTGCTTATACTTTTTATTTACTTCTCTTGCAATACCCCACTTTGCAGAGCCGTGTTCTTCACGCCTACGATAGTTCTTTTGGCTAGATAGGTAAATACTAATTCCCATAATATATGCTACTATGAAAATTAGTATTGTTCTTACACTATCACTACACCAAGACAAATGAAAAGGCTCATTTATTGCATTAGGAAATTCTTTTATAATTAAAGAAAGTCCACCACTTACATAGGGAGCAATTAAAAGAGCCAACCATATTGTAGGAATAATACCAAGTATAGAAAGCCATTTTACTGTTCTAGCAGTATCTTCTTTCATCTCTCACTAAACGCTTTACAAACGGTCTTTTTTTTTCTGGGGTTTCAAATATCTTTAAAAGTAATTCATCAATTAAATAGGTATCTTCATTATTTTTGATTAGTTCAGTTCTTTTATCATTAAGTGCATTAACAATAATACCTTTTTCATATTGATTTAATTCTAATATAATAGTATCTTTCACTTTGTATCCTCCTATCTAGCATAGTCCTTATTCTTTTGTTCTTTAGCCATTTTTTCAAAGCAAGTATTCATTCTACTATTCATATCTTCCATAGCACCTCGAATATCGCCAAGCATATTTTTAATATCTCCTGATTCCATATCTTTTAATGTTTCTGGAAGATTATCAAAGTTATATGATGAAACATCAATACCGTGTTTCTTACATATTAAATAAGAAGCACAATAACTTTTAAAATTGTCTAGTTCTTGATTACCACTTTCTTCTAAACCAACTTTTGCAAGTTCCACAGATAAAGCATTGAATATAGCAGGTGCTTCAAGTCCTTTGCGAATATATAATACATTATCTTCTTTATTCCACTCTGCACCAACTCCATCTGGTAATTCTTTATTCCCAGAAACATCAACTGGACATTCATACAAAAATGCTTTTAATAAATCTCTGTCATTATAGTTTCTAGTATTTTCTCTAGGCTTTGCGTTAGTTTGTGAAATATCAAGCATTCTTTTTGGATTATAGAAAGTTCTCGTTTTTCCACTTTCTTTATCGTAACTTTCGCTAGGCTCTAGTATTTTTATAAAGACTGGATTCTTATGCACAAATGCTCCTGCTTTTCTCCAGTCATCATACTCTTTTATTTGAGTAGCATTTGGCATTTGAGCAGAAATTAAAAGAGCATTATTAACAGAGTAAACATTAAATATTGCTTGAGTATCAAGATATTGTTTAAATTTTACTGGATTTGTCCTAACTTCTTCAGCAGTTTTATCTGCCAAATCATATAACTCTTGTCTTTCTACTTGTTTTTTCTTTGCCCATTCATCTTTATTGAAAGGCATATTACTTTGTTCTTGATTATTAGAACTTATAATATCATCAAAATTCATTTTTATTTCCCTCTTTCTTTAGATTTTTTCTTTTTATTTTTAGGTTGTTCGTGTTTCGTTTCTTTGTTTGAAACATCTTTTTTCAAATCAGATTTTTCTAATTCTGCTTTTTGTTTCTGTTCTTCTTTGATATTTTTAATTTCTTCTCTTACAGATGGCTTTTTATCAGAATTAGTACCCACCTCTGTTTTGTTTTTGCTCGTTGATGAATGCTCGGACTGAGGGCTTTTTGCAGTCTTTGCTAACTCCGGGTTTGACATTGTATTTTCTTCCTTTTGAACTGGCTTTGCCATAAGGTCATCTACCAAGTCATCAAGGCTCTTTGTTTCAACACCTTTGTCATTTGCTTCTTTACCATCACGAGATTTCATAATTTCGCTCTTAATAGAGGCTTCATCATAAGTAACTAACTTGAATCTATTAACAATTCTATTGATTTTAGCAGCGTCCTCTGCTCTACACATAATATCTACCTTACCATCTGGATTTTTCTTATCGAATAATGCAGTAAATAAAACACCATATCTTTTGGCTTCTTTTTGGAATAGTTCTAAATCTTCTTTTCTAATAGTAAAGATTTTTAACTCTTTTCCAGACTTTAACATTTTATTTAATGTTGTTTTGCCTTTAGACTTCTTTTGGTCTTTTGATAAAGCATAAAGTCCTGCTATACAGTTTTTAGTTAATGATCCTCCAGTTTTTAATAAAAACTCTGTACCCTCTAAATACATTTTGAAAATTGTTTCAGCAGCGTCACCTGATGTGTTCATTATCTTTCACCTCCCTATCTTTTTGTTCTTCAAAATCTTTTACATTTTGCTCCATCTTCGGAGTTCTTTCTTCTATACCATCACATAAAACCACCTCCTCTCGTAACGGTGTAATTTCTTTATTTAAAAGGTCTATTTCATTTCTAATAGATTCCTTTTCACTTTGGCTTTTGGCTTTCTTGTGCCTGTACCATAACTTGCTTCTTTTATCTAATAAATTGTCTAATTCTTTTGTTTTTTGTGTCTTAAACGCAAAAAATTGCTCGTAAGTATCTAATTTATTACTTACGAGCAAATCAGTTTGTTTTGATATTTTATCTAACTCTTTCAATTCTACACGAATCTCTGGAGATAATCTTTTATTAGGATATTCAGTAGGAAATACTTTCAACAAATAGCAATAGTGTAAATATAAAGCATATAAGCCTTTGTGTTTCTGCTTCTTATATGGAGTATAAGTCTTTGGTCTTTTCTTATTGCCATATTCATCTATGAAAGGTATTCTAGGGGCTTGTTCTACTTCTATTCTTTCTTTTATTCTATCAATACTATAATCATACCCAAAACTTCTTTCAATACGAATATGCTTTTTATAAGGCTCTCTTACTACACTTAATCTACTACCACGATAAATAAGTTCGTAGTCCATTGCTTTCATTAGACATTCAAAATCTCTATATGAATAGGCTTGAGCAATGGCTCGGTCTATATCTTCTTTAGTAGTTGTATAGTAATTATTTTTTTCAACATAGCCTTTATAGTAATTAGCATAGTTTATCTTACTATTTCTACACGGCTTTTCTTCTAATACAGAAAGTCCATATTCTTCACATAGTGAATCCGATAGTTGTCTTAATCTAGCATAAGTTTCTCTTTTATCATAATATCTCTTACCATCTTTAAAACTAACAGAGTTTATTACAAAATGATTATGAATATGCTTTGTATTAAGATGGGTACTAACAATTACTTCAAAACGGTCGCCCCACATTTCTTTTGCCAATTTAACACCAATAGCGTGTGCTTGTTCTGGAGTAACTTCTCCCTCTACAAAAGACTGGAATGCGTGAAAACCTAAAATACCACCAGTCTTATTATATTGTTGTTTAGTAATAAGCATTTCTTCGTATGCACTTTCAACAGAACAATTAAGAGAAGAAACATAGTATTGATTTTCAGTTTTAAAATCTGCTTCAGCATACTCTATAACATTATGAAGTTCTTTGTATGCTTCTTTTCCATAATCACTATTAAGAGTTTTTTCTATATTAGTAGTATAGTCTATAACGTGGTCTAGTCTTTTTTCAATTTTCCATATACCTGTCGTAGCCATTGCTCTCTCCTTTCTTTCCAATAAAAAAAGAGCCCATCATTTTACTGATAAGCCCCACATAAATCTAATCGCTAAATTGTAATTTTTCTATTTAGCAATAAATCTATAAATTGCATAAGCAACCCATATAAGCCAAGAGAATGCCCATATATCAAATATAAAACTTACTGATAGATACAAAATTGCAACTATAATGGCAATTATCCAATTCATTAGTTTTTTATTTTTCACAATATTTCATCTCACTTTCAAATTGTAATTTAATCTTCGATTTTCATAATAATATCGTATGCAACAAAACATTCTTCTTTTGATAGTTTTGTTGCATTAACAAGATATTCTATTGCTTCATCTTTAGTAGAAAAATCTTTTAATATATTCTTTACTTCTTTAAATTTCTCAATAACTTTTTTAATTTCATTATTCATATTCTCATCTCACTTTCAAATTGTAATTTATCTTTCATCTAAAAACTTTGTATCTGTTCTATTTCTTTCTTCTAATTCTATTTGTTCATTTTCAGATTTTGTTTCAGTATTATAAAATGATTTGCTTTTCAAGTTTCTATTAGCAATAAGCTCGTTAATTGCTTTAACATATTGTTGTGGATTATTTATGCTAAAATCTCCATGATAATAATTAGGTAATATTTCAATTCTACTTCCATTTATCTTTTGATGAATTATACTCGCTGATTTTTTCATTATTGGTCTTTCTTTATCTCCTACAACTACTAAAACTTTTGCTTTTGTACTTGATAAAGAATCTTTAATTTCATATTTTGAGTTTGCTTCCATAAAAGCAATCATATCTTCCTTACTAATTTTACAAGTATCTCTATAATATTCATTAAATAAATCTTCTCTTATTTTTAAAGACTTAAATTGCATTTGTGAAAACCATTTTTTCGATATTAGCCCATAACTCATAGAAAAAGCTGGTCTAATCATTTTATATGTTGCTTTCATAGGAATTGCTAATGCACTTTCAACAATAGCATAATCACAAATATCTTCTTTTTTTGATAAAATTTCTAAAAGAATTTGTCCTCCTAAAGATAATCCTCCTATTAAACGAATATGACCATTATAATTATTAATTATATACTCTACAATTTCTTGTGCATTATCTTCTATACTTGTAAAATTTCTATCGCTTTCCGAATGACCATCTAATATTGGAAGAATAATATGATAACTATTTTTTAATTTTTCTGCTTCTTCTCTATAATTCCACCAAGAAAGACCACCACCATGTAATAGCATTATTGTATCTTTACTGTTATCTCCATATTCTTTAAAGTTCATTTTTTATCCCTCCATTCCTAGCGATTTATTGTAATTTTTTAGTCTTTCCATTGGTCTGTAAATTGTTTTAAATCTTTTTTTGTTTCTTCTGACAACTGATTATATTCTATATCACTAATTGCTCCCTCAAGAGTATATAAATGTACTAGACAAATTTCTGAGTATTTTAATTTTAGTCTAAACCAAGTATCTTTACTTCCAATTTTCTTCAATTCTTCTGCTGAATTTATACCTATTGATTTTAGTTTTCTTTCAATTTCTTTCCCAATATTTTTTAACGAACTTAATTCTGCCATTTTTCTATCTCCTTTATGTAAGTTGTCGCTTACTTACCTTTAATAAATTCTAATATTTTATTAGTTAATGGTCTAAATATCAAATAAAATATATAACCAATAATTCCACCTGTAACATTTGTTATTAAATCAGTTATATCTGCTGACCTGAAACCATTTATTAAAGGTTGTAATAATTCAATAATTAAACTTAATAAAAAGCAATATAAAACTGTCTTTAAAAATTTAGAATTTTCTTTTTTTGTAAGAGGAAATAAAAAGCCAAAAGGAATTGTCATTATAACATTTAATCCTACTTGTCTAATAAAATCTCCTCTACCAGATAATACATCAATAAATGGTATTAAATTCATTGATTTGTATGGATGATTAAATATAAAAGGAATAGATGTTATTATAGGCATTAAAGTAAAGTATAGCACAAAAGACAAATATATATACATTGTTGTATTTATAAACAATTTGTCGTTTCCTTTTGATTTCCATTTTTTAAAGAATATAAAGACATATAATATGCCTAATACTAGAAAATCTATTAAATATTTATAAAAGTATTTCATAACTATCTCCCCTACAACTTACTATATATCTGTGAGATAATTATATCATTTTACAATTAAATAATCTATCTCTCATAGAAAACTTTTTTATTATTTTTTTCAGTTAGTTTTAATATCATTTTATTTTCATATTCATTTATCTGCTCCATAGTTAGCCACTCTGGTTTTTCATCTAATTTATTATAGATTTCTTTCATAGCAGATATTTGCTCTGTTACAGATAAAGCCCACAAATGTTTTTCATAGCCGTTACCATTACCTAAAAAATATTTACAGTCCGATTCGAGCCTACCTAACATTTGATACAAAAATTCTGGATCATTGTTATCCTTAAAATATTCCCTATTCATTTTGTTCTCCTTTGCTTTGTGGTAATAAAAATTCTTTTTTAATCTTCAACATAAATTGATTCCACCTGTCTGCTTCTTTTTGATATAAAGGATAATCAACTAAATTAAGTGAGTTTGCTTTTCTTGCTATTTGATTAAGATTATTACCTATTGCTCTCATTTGATTTAATGCTTCATAAAATCTTTCATCCGGTTTTTCTTTAGGCTCAAATCCTACAATTAAATTTCGTAGTAATTCCGATTCATTAAGTCCAACTTTCTTGGCTTTCTTTTTTAAAAGAGTTGCTTCTTCTCTATTAAGCCAAACTTGTTTTTTGATACTTCTAGTTCTCATCTTGCACCTCCGACTTTTCATTCTCTAACTTCAAACATCTTGCTTCCATTTCATTTATTCTATTGATTTGTAAGCAACACATTAAAGTAGTCATTGCAAGACCACCAACTATCATACCTAATATAAAAAATAATAATTCTTTCATCTTGAATCTTTCCTTTCTAAAGTCATAAAAGATTAGTACACCTTTGCACTAATCTTTTAATCGTTTTATTATCTTTATTCTTCATAAGGGGTTTGGGGATTCCCCCACAAGTGAAAACTTACGGGAGTAGGTTTTCAGTGCTGGCTAGGACATTATGTCCTAGTATAGTGGTATCATTCTAAAGTACATCTGCCACATTTTGAACAAAAATATTCGCAAGTTTCACACATACTTTTATCACTTTTTTCTTTAAAATCTTCTTGTCTTTCTTCCAGTTCTTGTTCTTCTACATCAATAATTATTTTAGAAATTTTTTCTAATTCGTCATCAGATAATTCTAAATCTTCAAGCACTTCTTCTATAATTTTTAATGCTTGTTCTTCACTTTCTGAATAAACAATGAACTCTAATTTTTTATCTTTTTTAGCATTTACTTTAAACTTTTTCATATCAAAATTTCCTTTCATAATTAAATTTTTTTCATCTACAAATCCAGTAACTTTTAACAATTCTATAAAGTCTAAATCTAAAACTTCACAAAAATATATAAGTGTTACTATATTAGGAATAGTCCTAATTCCATTCTCAATTCTTGTTACTTCTGGTTGACTTATACCAACATATTGGGCTAATTTATTTTTAGAAAGTCCTTTCTCTATTCTTCTT
This sequence comes from uncultured Bacilli bacterium, assembly GCA_910583945.1. Lineage (GTDB taxonomy): Bacteria > Bacillota_I > Bacilli_A > RF39 > UBA660 > MGBC108787. Next base: position 71,253 of record CAJTYF010000001.1, on the reverse strand, counting down.
TCTTTCAAAATTTCCCCCAACAAATAATAATTAAATCTCATAATTTATCTCTCTCTTTCTTTCGTATTTTTATTTTTAATTCCTAATTTTAAGCATAAAAAATCATTGACATCTTTTCCTACTGGAGTCGGATTATCAATGATTTCATATCCACTTGATAACAAGTATTTTATTGCTTCGGTTGATTCTCTACCTGCCTTATCATTATCTAAATGCAAGTAGATTTTTTTAATATTTGGGTGTTGATTCAAGTAATAATTTAAAGCAAGTGGCACTTTACTATCTTCTATATTTTCTGCCGGTTTATAAACTCCTGCAAGTGAAAGTAGTGACTCATTGTACCACTCTTGGTCATTTAATTTCATTAAAGTTGCATAAGAAAGTAAGTCTATTGCACTTTCAAATAAGTGTACTCTATCATTTTTTTCTATTGCTTCTAACTGAAAAGAAAAAGCCTTATGACTTCCATTTGCTTCACCTTTGAAATCACTTTCATTCGTTCCTCTAAACATTGCATATCTTGCTATTTTATTTTGATCGTAGCCTACAAATACAACATTGTTATTTGGAAATTGCTGATAAATTAAATCATTATCAATACACTCTTGTATAATATCTTCATCAATACCCCTACCTATAAGATAAGATTTTACTCTATCATTATTAGGTGCTTTCTTTGGTAGCATTAGTCTATCTGGTGTTCTTTTAGTTATACTTTTATATATTTTAGGTGGTGCTGCTACAACACTTCCTACTATCGTTTCTACTGCTTGTAAGAAAGTGTAATCTCGTACTTTAATTAAATATTCTAATGCACTTTTTCCACCTATACTTTGTGAAAACCAGTACCACATACCATTTGATATTTTCAAACTATCGTGTGTTCTAGTCACATAAGTATCTCTACTAAAATGAACTAACTCATCTGGCTCATAATTTTTTAAATAAGTTAATAAGTCCATTTTCTTTGCTCTTTGTATCACTTCTGGAGGATAATATGCCATAATATTGCCTACCTTTCTCGTGATTTTTTCTTTTCTTTTTGTTCTTTGACTATATCTGATAAAGTATCATAAATGCTATCTTCAAATAGTGTATGAATACCAATATCGCTTTTAAACCACTCTTTATATAATTTATCCAAAGGATTTTCATAAGTATTTAGTGCCTTTATTTTTTCAATATCATAATGCTTAAATTCTGGAGTAAATTCATTTAAAATATTCTCTTTCATTGTTTTTTCATAAGCACTATTCAATATATTATCTATCGAACTTTTTTTTAGGTTTTCAATATAACTATTATAATCATTAGACATTTTTATATATAGTTCTTCTCTAATCTTCATATCACTACCCATAATATATTACCTTTCCCTTTCTTTATTTTTAGGCTTATCCTTTTCTATTTCATCTTTAAATTCTCTAAAATTAGTTTCTTTTAATGCGTTATAGTCTAAAACTATTTTTTGGTTACGATATTTTTCTTCTGCAATATTTATGGCTTCTTCCAAAGAATTTGCTTCAATATCATAAACATTTTGCATTATTTCTTCTACTTCAATTTTATAAGTTTTCATTTAAAATCGCTCCTTTCTTTTAAAATGAAAAAAGAGCAACTCAAGTTTTAATTACTAAAATTGCTCATAATTATAAAGTATTATCTAAAAATCTAGCCACAGGAACATTTAAGATTCTCGCTATATCATCTAATAAGACAATAGTTAATAATCTTCTATACATTCCCTTATCTTCTAGTTTTTCGATAAAATCTTTTTTTCTACCAAGTTTTAAAGATAAATCTTCTTGGCTCATCTTCGCCTGTTCTCTATAATATTTAATATTTAGAATAACAATATCACGAAGTGTTTTATCATCTCTATTCATTCACAATGTGTCCTTTATGGCACACATTATAAAAAATATGAAAATAAAAATCCAATGTGTAATTTTAAAATTCGTACATTTGACACAATGATAAAAGCGATCAAGATAAAACTTAATCGCCATCATTTTGTTCTTTTAAAAGTCCCATTTTCTTTAAAAGGAAGTATGCACTTCTGCAACCTGCACATACAAGTTGCTTCTTCTCTAGTGTGTTTCTATCAGAAGAACTTGTTATATATTCTATCAAACCAGATACTTCTTTTTTAGTTAATGCTACTGGAGTATCATCTTCTAATACTTTCTTTAAATTAGGATATTTGTCTATAATATCAGAACACTTATAAGCAGAATCTTTATATTCTTTATTCGTTCCCATAAGATAAGATGATACAAAATTTACAATATCCCAATAATTTTCTTCACACTCTTGGTCAAACATTTTATTGAAATCCACTTCTTGCCCTCCTAACGACTTGTAATTTTTCAATAATTACTTTAGTAAATCTAACTTTCTTAATAAGAAATAACATTCTCTCATACCTTGTATGAATATTTCTTTTTCTTCAATTTCTCTGCTATCTTCTTTTAAGGATAAATAATTTTTCAGTATCTTTACTTCATACTTTGATAAAGAAAACAAACAATGATTTTCAAGCACATCTGCTAATCTATCATTTTTATTCATTAGATTACTTTGCTTTTTTAAGAGTGATTCATATTCAGGGTTACTCTTTTTTAAGCGAACTAGCATATCAGAAAGATATTCTGCAAAATTATCATCACAATAGTCTTTGATAAATGTTTCATCAAAATTATCCACCTTTTCACACCTCCTGCGACTATTTTATATCGTGGATATTTTAAATGCTAATGTGTAAATTACCTTGCGTATTCCTTATTACACCTTTGACTTTCTACTTCAACACTATCATCAAAATCTATAACTTCTTTGTCCTTTTCATTCATATTAAGTAAGACATTTACTTCATCTAATCGTTTAGATTTTTCTTTTAATTCTTGTTCTTGTTTAAATGGTCTTTTACATTCTTCTTTGGCATTTTCAAATTGAATTTTGGTATTTTCTAACTCTGTTTGTTCTTGCTTTAAATCAAAAGAGAAACCATCTATTTCATTATTGATACGAGTAATATTACCTAAATTATCATTACCAAGCATTACTGAATGTGATAACTCATTTTTCAAATATATATGAAAACTACCATACTCATAATCAAGTTCCATCTTAAAACCTCTATGACTTCCTATCTCTTGTTTTTCAGTTTTTTCAATGTTCTTACATAACTCAAGTATCTTATCTCCTGCTTGTTTTTTATCGGTATAAGTAACACCTTTTATAGTCATACTTTGAAATTTATCATCACTATTTGGAGTATTTTTTTCGGCTAGTTCTATATCCTTTTTAAAGCCTTCTATTCGTGATTCTAGCCTTTTTATTTCACTAGGATAATACTTTGCCACTTTATCTTCCATAGCATATATTTGGCTTAAATGATTTTGTTTTAGGAGTTTTAATTTAGCAACTTGTGTGTCTAAATCAGTCTTTTCCATTATCAAAGGATTACCGGCAGCAAGTGCTTTAATCTGTGCATAATTAAGTGCTGCTTCATCTATATCTTCAGCAAATCTTACTGGAGTTTTAGAAGTCATTATCTGTGAAATGAATCGTTGTTTATTCTCTACTAATTGATAAAGGTATGCGTCAAAAGTTCCCTCTGTAACATAGTTATAGATAAAAACTTCTTTGTTTTTATTTCCTTGCCTTAATATTCTTCCTATTCTTTGTGTAAGGTCAGCAGGTCGCCACGGACAGTCTAGGTTATGAATTGCAATTAGTTTGTCTTGGCAGTTTGTTCCTGCACCCATTTTGGAAGTGCTACCGAACAATATTCTTTTTATACCATTTCTTACTTGTGAAAACAAAGTTTTCTTTTGTATATCTGTATTAGCATTATGAATAAACTCGACTTCATTTTCTGGAACACCTAACTCTTGTAACTTTCTTTTTAACTCATCATAAACATTAAATTTATCTTCACTTGGAGTAGATAAATCACAGAATACTAATTGTGTTAAGTGTTTTTCTTTATGCTCTTGCCATATTCTATAAATATTATTCGCACATAAAGACACTTTACTATTCGGATCATCTGGCAACATATCATTCATAAGTCTTTGGTCAAGTGCAAGTTTTCTACCATCATTTGTAATTTTTAACATATTATCAGTTGATGGGTCAACCTTTTTATTTCTAACCATATCTGCCCTATTAGAAAGTTCTTTTACCATTTCTTTTTGTATTTCAGTAGGCTTTGCTACTATCGTTTCATAATGGGCTTCTGGAAGTGGTAAATTAAGCATATCTGCCGTTTGAATATCGGCTACTTCCTTAAACATAGCCATCAGTTCTGGTAAGTTATAAAACTTGGCAAATCTAGTCTTTGCTCTGTAACCTGTTCCCTCTGGAGCAAGTTCAATAGCCGTTACTGTTTCACCAAAAGTAGAAGCCCAAGCGTCAAAGTGTTGTAGATTCCTTTTTTCTAACTCTGCATATTGTAAGTATCTTTGCATAGTATAAAGTTCTACCATAGAATTACTTACTGGAGTACCAGTTGCAAATACAACTCCTCTACCACCAGTTAATTCATCAAGATACCTACATTTCATAAATAAGTCACTAGACTTTTGTGCTTCAGTTTGTGCTATACCACCAACATTTCTCATTTTTGTATAAAGAAATAGATTTTTAAAGTAATGGGCTTCATCTACGAATATTCTATCAATACCTAATTCTTCAAAGGTTACAACATCATCTTTTCGGCTCGTATCATTTAACTTTGCTAATTTTGCCTCAAGACTTTTTTGTAGTCTTACTAATTGCTTTATAGTAAAGTTTTCGCCATTATGGTCTTTTAAATCTTGTACTCCCATACTTATATCATCTATTTGATTTTGTAAGATAGTTCTTTGTCTTTCGGCAGACATTGGTATCTTCTCAAATTGGCTATGAGATATAATTACTGCGTCATAATCTCCAGTTGCTATTCGAGAACAGAATTTTTTACGATTAGCCGTTTCAAAATCTTTCTTCGTAGTAACGAGAATATTAGCACTTGGATAAAGTTGTAGGAATTCCGAACTAAATTGTTCTACGATATGATTTGGTACTACAAACATACTCTTATTACATAGTCCTAGTCTTTTTGATTCCATAGCAGCAGCGACCATTTCAAAAGTCTTACCTGCTCCAACCTCGTGTGCTAGTAGAGTATTTGTATTTCCATACAAAACTCTGGCTATGGCATTAACTTGGTGTGGTCGTAAAGTTATTTCTGGATTCATACCGTGAAAATTTATATGAGAGCCATCATACTCACGAGGTCGATTAGAATTAAACTTCTCATTATAGATTTTACTTAATCTTTCTCTACGGTCTATATCGCTCCATATCCACTCATCAAAAGCAGTTTTAATTTGCTCTTGTTTTGCTTGTGCGATAGCAGTTTCCTTTTTATTTAACTCTGGTACTTTTTTACCATCTTTCTCAATATAGTCATATATTCTAACATCTTTTAAATTAAGAGTTTCTTCTATAATCTTGTAAGCATTTATTCTTCCTGTTCCATAAGTAGAATATGCTTTTACATTTCCCCTATCATAGTTTTTACCTTCAATATTCCATTGGGCTGTACTTTCCATAAAATGCACTTGTATTCTATCTCTAATATTATAGGATGGCGATAATAGATAATCTATAAAGTCATCTATAACATCTGTTGGAAGCCAAGTTGCACCAAGTCTAACACTTATCTCTTGTGGCTCTAAATCTTTCGGCATTACTTCTTCAAGACATTTTACATTTATATTGAATCTAGGGTCATCTTCAGCAAACTCTTTGGCTATCTTTAATTTCTCACGAATATTGCCAGATAGGTACTCATCAGCAGTTACCCATATATTTGGATCTCCATATTCTGGTACATTGAATATAACACCCTCTAGGTCAGTTATCATTTTGTCCATATCAAGCCCACATAGTTTCTGCATAAACTCTAAATCAACTCTAGCCTTTTCAGACATTGAAACAATTAAGGCTTCATTTGCAGTATCTACACTCGTTACTTCCTTATGTGGAAGTATTGTTCTTTTGGTAAACATATCTGCTTTTTTAAGAAGTTCTTTGTTCTCATCAAGTATCTCTAAAGAACATAATAGATAAAAACTATTATCATTAGAAAAAGCAGAGGTATTTGCTCTGCTATTGATAAGTCCATATTTTTTAGTAAAACTGTCATATAGTTTATTAAGTTTTGCTTGTTCTTGTTTTATATCTTCTTCTGGGAAGTCCTCTGTTTGTAATTCTAATAGATTTCTTACACACTCTCTTATTTCTATTAAGCCTCTAATACGATTTTCAGTAGTAAGTGGCAATTCTTGTGGATACATTCTACTATTCTCACGATAATAGACTTTATTATCAACAATGGTATATGAGAAGTTTTTAACATTATAATCAGCAGGAATAGATAAATCTTCTTCATCTTCTCCTATATCATCTATCTCATATTCTTTTATTTCAGCGTGTATATTAGAAATAGCATTGTTAAGTTGTTCTTCTAGTGATATATCTTCTCTTGCTTCACAAGTAGAGTCCATACCATATCTAGTAGATTCCATTTTCATATTACCACATACCATATCTGGATTATCAACAAAATATTTATTCATTTTGATACCATTTTCATCAGTATCTAAATATACCCAGTCTGACTCTAAATCGGTTATAGAATCTCGTTTTTGTAAGAAGATAATATCAGAAGTAACTTTTGTTCCTGCGTTATCTTTAAAGGTATTATTCGGAAGTCTTATTGCTCCTAACAAGTCGGCTCGTTGTGCTATATACTTTCTAACACTAGGATTTTCCTTATCTAAAGTACCTTTACTTGTTATGAAAGCAACAATTCCACCCGGTCTTACCTTATCAAGAGTTTTTGCAAAGAAATAGTCGTGAATTAGGAAGTTATGCTTATCATATCTCTTGTCTAATAATTTAAGACTATCAAATGGAACATTACCTATTGCCCCATCAAAGAAAGAATCTGGAAGTTCTGTATTTTCATAGCCTTGTACTGCAATAGAACTTTTTTGATATAGTTGTCTAGCAATTCTACCAGATATACTATCAACTTCTATACCATATAACTTACAGTCTTTTAAAGTATCGGGTATCATACCTAGAAAATTGCCAACTCCACAACTAGGCTCTAGTATGTTTCCATCTTTCATACCCATACTTTCTAATGCTTTATACATTGTACGAATAACTACTGGAGGTGTATAGAAAGAAGTTCTTGTAGAACTCATTGCCGACCTATATTCTTCATCATCAAGAATATTTTTAAGTTTTAAATGCTCATCTGCCCAAGAAGAATTATTTTCTTCAAAGGCTTGTGATAAACCACCCCAACCGACATACTGCGATAGTATTTGTTGTTCCTCTGGAGTAGCAAAGCGATTTTCTTCTTCGCATTGTTTCAACGCTTTAATTGCTGCAAGATTACGATTAAACTTTTCTCTATCACTTCCGACACCTAACAAGTCATCAGTAATATGGAAGTTATTTCTATCTTCATTTTTGATTTCTGGGTGTATATCAAAAGTGGTAACTCGTTTTCTTCGCTTTTTAGCAATATTAGGTATAATTGTTTCCTTTTTTTGTTCTGCTTCTTTTTCAGCAAGTAAAGATAATACTTTGCTTAATTCTTCATTACGAAAAATAGGAAAACCTACACCATTTTGAAAAGTAATATCTTTTAGTGAAACGACATCATTATCAATACTATCAATGGTATATTCTCTATCGCCAATAATTATATTTTTACCAATAATATCTTCTTCTAACTTTTCTTGATCTGCGACTTTTGTTTCATATTTTTTACGATATTCTTTTAATCTTTCTAAATCGTGATTATTAACTTTATCTACTGTGCCATCTTCATTATAGTCAAATAGTTCATTTAATAGAAAATCATAAACTTCTAGTCCCTCTAAATCAATGTCATCAGAATAAATAACGATATTCTCGTTAGAATCGAAGTTTACCTTAATATCACTCATATCATAAAGTGATAAAATATGCTCTACTAAATCTACTTCATCATCATATTCTCCATACTCATTATGCTTTTCTAATTCTCCAGTTTCAGTAACTTTGATTTTCAGATGGTCATTACACGGATTTTCTTTTACTTTCCTATCAAACTCATCAAAAGAAAATTCTTGATTAAATAATGGATATTGATAGTCATATAATCTAACAATATCATTATCTAATGAAAGTATTTCAAACTTATCTGCACCAATATATACTTGGTCGCCTACTTGATAATAGTAGTCTGGGAAAGTTTCATTTAATTCTTTGATAAAGTTATCTATTATCTTTTTATCTTCATCATCACTATCTAAATCATTCCCTAGATTTTGAATATACTCTATAAAACCTCTTAATTCACTTGGATTATGGATTTGATTATCTATATCTCTAATGACATCTTCTTCGGTTTCGCCATTTTCAAGATTTGCTTCATAGCCTTGTAAATCATATTCTTTGATAAAATCATTTAATCGTTTTGCTAGACTATCTTCTTGTTTTTCAGTAAAAGTATCTTCTTGATTTAATTCATCTATTCGTTCCTGTTCTTCTCCTAACCAAGCAGGATACTCTCTTAATTCTTTTGGATTAAGGTATCTATTAAGGCTAATTAGTTCCTTTATTCGCTTTTCAACATAATTCCATTTTAAAAGTTTTTCTTTTCTATTTTCAAAATTTCCACGATATAAAGTAAGTCCTTTACTATCAGCAGTATAACCTATACCAGATCCACGAATAATATATGAACTTCCACTTAATCCATACATATTTTTTATATAGTTAATATTTTCAGTTGTAGATAAACTTTTTTGAAATTGTCTATATATAGCATACTTTGTTTCAGTATGTCGTGTTTGAAAATATTTATCAATAAACTCTTGCGAAAATTCTAATTCGGGTATTTCTTTGCTATTTTCTTCATCTAATAAAGTCATCTGCTCTTTTTCAGATGGTAAGTATTTTTCTCTATCATTTAATTGATGAAGTAAAATCATTGAATCATAATGATATGTTAAATCTTCCCAAGATATAAAACTTTCTGTATCTCGTGATAAAAAATTACCTTTCCATAGTAATAAACCATTTTCAAAGGCTTTGTAACCATACATTTGTGTTCCAATAAAAATACCCACATATACATTTTCAAAAGAATTTTTAATGAACTCTGCTCTTTTTAAAGGCTCTTTTTCTAGTTCAAAATATCTTTTTACTTCTGCTTTGGGTATTTTTAAATGTGCATTAGCAAGTATTTGATTGATTTTGTCATCTGTAACAACATACGGACAATGTGTCCCACTATCTACATCCCAAAAATCTAACTGTAAATTAGTTCTCTCGTTACTATCTCCTCTGCTCTCGCTTTCAAGTTGTTCATTAAGCCTATCCACTTCATCTGGTCTTTGGCTTTCAATTCTTCTGTTATATTCTCTTTCTTCGCCATTTCCTCTATCATTTGTTCCACTCTCGTTTCGGCTATCGTTTGAACTTCCATCAAGTGTTCTGGTAATTTGCCCTGCATTAGAAGTGTCGTATATAGAGGCTTGTCGTTCTTCTTCAAGTGGCTTAATCTCATCAATGCGTATTTCCCATTTACTTGTTCTTCTTGTGGTGGTACTAGGTCTGGTATTTGATAATCGCCCACCATTTTGTAACTTATTTCTTTCATCTAAATCACTCCTCTCGGCATTATTCTTGCCATCATCTAAATCATACTCGTTTTGCTTATTATTATCAAATGTGTGAATTTTATCAATTTCACTTATTCGCACATTTTTTATTGTGCTATATATTTCACGAAGTCCAGACTCGGCAATATCACTTGTTGCCATACCTAGTCTTGTTATCGTATCATAAGTATTGAAATTTAATAATTCTCTAAAATCTTCCTTATCAAAATAATCATTAGGGTTTATTCCACAACGCTTTAACATTACATAAGCAACACTATTCTCTAATACTTTCTTGTAAATAGTTTTTATATTCAACTCATCAAGTTCTTCTAAAAAACTATTATCTTTAAAATACATTAGATTTGATAAATAATCTGGCAAGTTATCTTCTACCATATTTTTAGCACTAGAAATAATAGCACTTGCTATGGTAGAGTTATCTTCTAATTCTCCATATCTATTTTCTAGGGCTTCGATAACATATTCTTCATAAGGTTTCGTAACAGACCATAGTATAACATTTTTACCGTGCTTACTATTGGTATCACTTACATCAAAAACATATCTTAAATAAGTATTACCATTATTTTCTGCAAGAAGTGCTATACCAGTTGCTCCTTTATTAACCCATCTTTTTAATGACTTATTCCAAGTTTCTATTTCAGCACAAGCACTTGCATAAGGCTTTTGTGCATAAATTAAAACTTGATCGGAAAATGGATACTTATAATTCATTGCAGCACACTCTAAAAATGATAGCCATTCACTTTGATTTGTACTTAAATCTTTTAATGTTTCCGAATATAATTCTGTTATATTTCTTAATTTATTAGCCACTTACTCACCTCCTTATCTTTATTTTTCTTTTACTACTCATTGTTAGAGTTATCTTGTTTAAGACTTTCTCTAGCATTTACTAAAACTTCATAATAGTTAGTTTCTATTTCTATATCTTCGGTATTAACAAGTAACATATAGATAATTTCACTTGCTTCGTTAGGATAGAAACGAATATCAACAAAAGTTTCTTGTTCTTCAGTAACTCGTGGGATACTATATCTCAACAATTTTTCTTTCAGTTTAGTAGCAGTTTCGCTTATTTTTTCATTATTAGAAGTCGTATATCTGGTAAGCATTTCAATTAAATAATTAAATTTTCCTATACTTAAATCCACCTTAACTGGTGGTATTCTTTTTTGATATGGCATAATTAACCATCCTTTCTATTTTCTTTATAGCCACTTAAAAAAGCAATGATTTGCTTATTCTTAACGGCATTTTTAAATTCAATGATAATCATAGTTTCATTATTTTGTAGATTTGGTATTTTCGTTAAATCTTCCAATTTTAAAGCAAGTATTTTTTTATCAGTATTGAATCCTGCTTCAAATAGTTTTTCTAAAGTCTTTGTAATTTGACCTATATTATATTTTGTTTCCAAATAAATCCCTCCTAGACTTTCTCTACTAATTCGCATATATAGATAATTTGCTTATTCGTATTGTGTCTGCAAGTGATTAAAGTTAGTGTACTTTTTTCGACATTTCTAACAATATTAGCAGTACCAGTTTTCTCAATGTCGTATTGATTAAGAACTTTGTATTTGTACTCGTTACCATTATAGAAAATACTTACTTCATCATCTCTTTCGAGTTTATGAAGATTTTTAAAATAAGCAGTTCTTCCACTTCCAGAGTGTCCTGCTAGGATCACATTTCCTTTGTCTTTATCTGGCATATCAGATTCTTTGACAACAAGTATATTTCTATTAACATTGTTATAATAACTACCTTTATTTGCTAGACCTTTTTCTAACCCTATTTTAGGTATTTTGATTACTGCAAAATAATCTATTTTCGTTTTAGTAGGTTGTGGCTTTTCAGTTTCCACTTTTTCTTCTGGCACTTCTGGAGTAGTATCTTCTGCAATTTCTTTTTGTTCTTCAAAGAAAGTATCAATTAACTGTTCTTCGTTTTTTGTTTCAAGATAATTATATAAATACTTACCACCAATGATTAAAGTACCTAAAATGATAAGTAAAGAGCCAACTATGATTAGTTGACTCTTACTACCTTTATTATTCTCGATTTTGTTTTTTCTTTTTAACATAGATAATCGCTCCTATTCCTCCTAGAATAAACATTGTTCCAACAATTTCAATGAAGTGTGAATCAGTAATACCTGTACTTGGTACTTCAACGATTACTTTTTCATCAGTCATTGTTGCTTTTACAATTTCGCCATCTTCTTTGATTTCAAAATACATTCTTTCTGGATTTAAAGTATAGCCCTCTGGTGCTTCTTTCTCCAAAATATAGTATTTTCCATAACGAATTTCTGAAATAGTAATTTTTCCATTGTCATCAGTTCTTCCACTAAAAATTAACTCATCTTTATCATTGTAGATTTCGATTAAAGTGTTAGGTAGTGGCTCTCCTGTTGATACATCAGTTTTAGTAAATTCAAGAGTTCCTGTTACTGGTTTATTTTTCATTTCAGCCTTAACGATTTCTCCGTTTTCTTTTAATTCAAAATAAACTTTTTCATCAGTTATTACATAGCCTGTGCTTGGCTCTTTTTCTACGATATAGTATTTTCCAACTTTTAAATCTGTAATAACGATTTTTCCATCTTGATCTGTTTTACCAGTAAAGATTAGTTCATCATTTTCAGTATAAATTTCAATGATAGTATCTGGAATAACATCTCCATTTACTAAATCAGTTTTAGTAAATTCAAGAGTAGCCTTTTTAAGATAATTTAAAGCACTATATGATTCATAAACTATTGGAGTTTCATCATCAACTTGTTTTAATGTGAAATAGTGTTTATCTCCATCAAGAATATAGTCATCTTGTGTTTTTACTTCAATTAAATAGTATTTTCCTAGTGGAAGTTTCTTTGTTTTAGCATAGCCGTTTTCATCTGTAACGATAGTATCTACTTTGTCGCCTTTATTATAGTATAAATGGTTTCCATCAGCAGACTTAATATCTTCTTCTGCATAGATTTCAAAAGTAACTCCACTTAATTTTTTCTTAGCATAAACATATTCGCCATCTTTAATCACTAAATCTTCGCCAACTTTATAAATCTCTAATTGACCTTTAATAGGTGTATTCTTATAAGTTACTGTGATAAATGCTCCATAAGTTGTATAGTCATAATGCGTATCATTTCCAATAGTGAATTTTAGACCGTTTTTATCTTTTAAGTAACCATTTGGTGCAGACACTTCAATTAGTTTGTAATTTCCTGCAACTAATTTTAAAGGTGTTACTAATATACCATTTTCATCAGTTTTAAATTCACTAATTACTTTACCACCTACGAATTGAGATACATATTGTTTAGTATCTTCATTAAAGATTTTGAAAGTAGTATCTTTAATGGCAATAGTCTTTCCAGTTTCTTCATCTACTTTTATTACTTTCAAATAAGCAGTCAAAGAGTTGTTTAAAATATTGTAATATTGCTCTTTTTCGCTTGTTTCACTTACTGTGATATAGAAGTCATAAATCTTTTCATATCCAGTTGTCGTATTTACTTGATGGAACTTCCAAACTCCATAAGGCAAATTGATAGAAGCATAACCGTTTTTATCTGTTGTGATTTCATCAAACTTGTTTCCGTTTGGGTAATAAATTTCAAAAGTAATACCTGCTTCTGCATTTAGGAATTTTGTTTCTCCCTCCACGTGTTCGTATTGTTTTAAAATACTTACATAGTTTTTAATTACTTTTTCTACAACATCTACTCTTGCAGAGTCTTTTCCTTTTACATCAATATTGTAGCGAGTTTTATCTAATTCATAACCCTCACTTGGTTTGATTTCTTGTAAATAGTAATCATTCCAAGATAATACTGCGTCACTTTTAAAGTAACCGTTTTCATCAGTAACAACTGTTGTCACTAATCTTCCCGTAGCAGTTTCGTATATACCATACTCTGCTCCTTTTAAAGTTGCTTGACCCTGTGCAGTTTCAGTTTCAACATCTTTCTTATAACCCTCTACTGGTGTTGTATAACTATTTACTCTAACTCTAGCCATAACTGGATCAGTAGTTCCAGGTACAAACATATTTTGAATTTCGTTTCCAACGAATAACTTATAGCCACTAGCATAAGGCATATTTTTTGTTAAAGTTAAATCTATTTTTCCATTTCTAGTAGGCTTAATTGTTAGTGTATTTCCATTAACACTATATTCTGCACCACTAACACTTACACTATAATTTCCAAGTACATTATTAGTATCTGTTAGTGTAATAGTTTCTCCTACTTGTGCTTTATAAACTCCACCATCAAAACTTGGTCTATCATAGTGGTGTTCGATTAGTCTATTGATTTCTGCTTTTTCTGTTGATACATCAAATGGTGTTCCTGCTCCCCATCTTTCTGTTGAGAAAGTTGTATTGGCTCCGTGTCCAATGATAATATCCCATATCATACCTTGAGTAGCAGCACGATATTGTAGTGTTTGGTGTCCCGGATAAGTATAACCGTAGTAACCGATTAACAATAATCTTTCTTTGATTTCATTTGGAAGTCCTGTTGCTTCCCAACTTCCAGGATTATAAATAGTTCCCTCTGGTATATTTGGCTCTATGCAATAAGATACTTCGCCATCCATTTCATATTGCATAAAATACCAAGAATGATGGTCAGTTCCATCTGCTCTTGCTCGATCATAATAATAGCCGGATTTTGTTTTTGTTAAAGTTGCTGCATTTACTGCTTGAGCATTAACAGTAAATCCAAGTAAAATACCTAGTGTTAAAACTAGGCACATTCCAATTTTTTTCATTTTTAATTTTCTCCTTTCTTACTCCTAAAATTAGGGCATAAAAAATGACTCTTGTTTTAAGAGCCACTAATACATACTTTTTAATTTTGCGTCATTTCCCTCGCCACTTTCACAAAAGAAGTGCAAATAATAACCTGTTCCCTCATCATCAATTACCGGATATACCCTATAATACCTTATGTCTGGTTTTATCGGTGCTTCTGGGTGTTGTTCGTTATAATCTAAAACATAGTCCAGTTCTTTACTTTTAATTTCTGCACCTCGAGCATTTGCTTCACTATCGGTAGCAAATTCTTTTTTACCACCAGTTATTGAATCATAAAGTTTTGTAGTTGCTCCACCATTTTGTGGCTGACTACTTGGCTTTTGACTTGGAGTAGGATTACTATTCTCTTTTGGTTTTTGTGTTTCTTTCGGAGTTTCCTTTGGAATTTCTTTTGAAACAGAATTATTTTGCTTTTTCTCTTGTTTCACTTCATTTTTATTAGCCGAAGAAACATTGTTGTTTTCTGGTTTAGGATCTGGCTTAACTTCTTTTTTTGTTTCTTTTACTTCCACAGCCTTTTGCTCTAGTATTTTTTCACTTTCTGCTACTGTGTTTTCTTTACTTTTAGATTCTTCTGCCACTTTTTCTTCTGCGTTTTTCTCGCTAACATTAACCTGTTCTAGTTTTGGCTGTTTTTCTTGTTTATTCTGCAAATAGAAAACTGTACCTCCTGTCAAAGAAATTAAAATGCTTATCAAAATCAATATTTTTTTCATACAAAATCATCCCTTTCTTGATTTGTTGAAGTTAGTATAAACTAAAATATTTTTAATTGCATTTGTGTAAATTTCTAATATATATTTTTTTTCAGTTAGTAATAACAGTTAGTATATATACTAGGGGTAGGTTGTAGGAAGGGGAACAATGGAATAGTAACTCCCACTATCTTGCACCCTGTTGTTTCTGTCTTTCCATAGCCCTGTTGTAATAGTCTAATGCTTTGTAAATATGTTTTACCCATTCAGTTGTTGGCATACCACTAGGCATTTTAGGTTTTAAGTCTTTAAAATCCAATTTTAGTTTTTCAACTTGATTAGGTTTTTCACGGCTCATTATTTCTTCGATTTTATCTTCATCTAATTTACCGTTCTTACTTAAATCTTTCATTTCTTGGGCTTGGGATACAGTTGGTGTAGCAACATTACATTCCATACTATCTAAAAGCCATTCTTGTTCTTGTTTAGTAAGGAACGATATTTCATACGCAGGACTTAATGCTATACTCGGTGAAATATTAAGTGAATCATTATCTACCATATCAAGTAATGTTTTTATCAGTTCAGTAAGTCTTATAAATCTATGAACATTAGACTTACTTTCTCCAACTTCTTCTGCTAATATCTCAAGAGATTTTTTGCCAGACAACTTGTTACCGACTTGGGAACAAGTTAAATCATTTCTTTGTCCTTGATGTGTCATTGCTTCCAACTTCATTTTATAAGCATAGGCTCGTTCACTAGGTAAGATATGTTCTCTTTGTAAGTTACTATCTACCATTATTATAGTGGCTTCATCATCTGTAAGGTTTCTGACAATACACGGCATAGTTTCTTTGTTAGCAATTTCACTTGCCTTTTTTCTTCTATGTCCGGAAATCATTTGATACTTACCATTTGGAAGTGGTCTAACAAGTACAGGTAATAATACACCATACTCACTTATGCTTTGTGCCATTTCTTGCATTTCTTCATTCACAATTACCTTAAATGGGTGATTTGGGAAATCTTGAATATCTGTTAGTGATATATCAACAACTTTTTCTAAACTACTATCTTGTCGTTCTTGTTCTGTTGTAAATAAGTCATCTAACTTTGGCAACGGCATTTTTATATCGCTCTTTGCCATTTTCAAGCACCTCCTTTGCAAACGAAGAATATGCTTCTGCCACTTTGCTATTTTTATCATACTCAAAGATACTATTTCCAGTAGAAGTTGCTTCTGCTGTCTTTATTGCAAAAGGTATTTGTGTATCATAAAACTTAACTGCACTTCCATAATTTTCTTGTAGTTGTATTCTCATTTCTTTTGATAAGTTAGTTCTCTTATCTACTAGAGTAATTAAAACGCCATCTACTTTTAATTTAGGATTGATTTGATTTCTTACTTTACTAACAGTCTTTAATAGTTCGGTCATTCCCATAGCAGAAAGATATTGACTTTGCATTGGGATTATAACACTATCGGCACTTGCTAACGCATTAACTGTTAGTATTCCTAAAGATGGCTGACAGTCTATAAGAATATAATCATAATTTTCTTTTACTTTAGATAAACAGTTTCTCATAGTGTACTCCCTACTCATAGCACTAAACAATGACATTTCTAATACTGATAATCTTAAATTAGATGGAATTAAATCTATATTTTCTTGATGGTGTAATATAGATTCACTTGTCTGGATATTTTCATCATTCATTGACTGTTCCATTAAATTAGCAATAGTTATCGGTATTTTATCAAGTTCTCGCCAACCCATAGAAATCGTAAGACTTCCCTGTGGATCTGTATCAACTACTAATACTTTTTTGCCTTCCTTTGCTAAAGCAACACCTAGACTAAAAGTTGTGGTGGTCTTGCCCACTCCACCTTTCTGATTAGCCACTGCAATAACTTTGCATTGCGACATATACATTTTCCTCCTTTCTTTAAACTCTAGCCACTCTATAAAAATAAAATGGCTATGTATGGGCATAAAAAAAGAACTGACTATTTCTAACCAGTTCAAAGTATGTTTATAAAATTATCTTTTATTTGCCAACTTTAATAGCAATTTATCAATATAATAAGTATCTTCATTATCTTTAATCAGTTTGTTTCTAAACTCTACTAATTCATCTATAATTATTCTATATTCATTATAATTTACTTTAAGTTTTATTTTTTTCATAAAAATTACACTTCCATTCATAAATATAGTATAATATGAATTGGTATTAAAATAAAAATGTGTGTTCTACTTTTTAAATGAATTTATCGACAATTTATAGGGGGTTGCAATGTCGTAATCACCTTTCTAATTCTCATCATAAATATCATTAAAATCACTATGTTTTTATCAATTTTTAGTAATTTTACCACTTTTTACATTAAAATGTGCAAGATCTAAAATCAAAGAAAGCCTTTATTTATAAGGGTTTGCTAGGGGGTTGCAATAAATCGTAATCAACCAGTTGATTGTCGTATTTTGTCGATTTTCATTATTCATTTATTTCACCTTCTTCCAACAATTCAATCTTAAATACTTTCCTAATAAATTTTTTTGCATTACTATATTCCGGTTCATCAAATGTAGGGTAATTTTTGAAAACTTCTTCAACCCATGAAATTCCATGACCATCAATTTCGGTGATAAAACGTTCTATTTCTCCATACTCTACCACAAAAATATTATTCTTATTCAAAAAATCTATAATTTGATTATATTTTTGTACGCACTCTCCAGGCGGAAGACAAGATTTACCGCAATTTTTCAATAATTTTAAATGACTAATATTCTTTAATACTTGTCGTATTTTAAAAGCGGTTTCATCCGACATATAAGTTGCATCAGTAATTAAACCAAGTATTTCATCTTTTATTACCGATTGTTTTTTTACCTGACTGTCAGTTCCACTTTCAAATAATCTCAAGAAATCGCTGTGTGTCGATGATATTTGATCATATTTATTAGCTTCTATTGAATTTATTAAATCTTTTAATTTATCACAATTATTTATTAAATCTAAATCCGCAATAACTAAAAAATTTATTTTCAATTTATTCAACAACGGAATTATTATTTTAAATTGATCTTTCCCGCCAACTGCACAAAATAGAGTGTTTTTATATACATCACTATCTAATTTTTCTAATACCGCAGAATAAAATTTACAATCACTTTCATTTTCACACAGAACAACTATATTATAAAATAAACCATTAAGTATGTTAGAATACTTTAAATTTTTATCATTAGAAATGGTTTTAATACTTTCATTATCTAAACTATGAAATTCATTCTCATTATCAGATCTATTTATTTTTATAATTTTGATTCTAGAAGAATTTTTTTCTAACATTCCACGTAACAAATCAATGTTATGAGTAGAAATAAAACACTGTTTGTTTTGGGACAACTCAACAATATTCCTACCTAATATTCTAGCTTGTGGAGGATGAAGGAATGTTTCTGGTTCATCTATTAAGTATAACGAATGAGTAGCCGTAATTAAAGATGACAGAATTGCAACAGCACTTCTTATTCCATCTCCTTGATCATTTAAATTTTCTAAAGATTCTAATAAACATCTAGCTTCCCTTGTATCGGCACCAACGGATTTATCTATCTCATCTTTAGTACCAAATTTATACAACTTGGATACAGCATTTTGCCAAATTCCTTCACTAACATCAATTTTCTTTCCAAAGCATGAAAATAAAATACCATTTAATGTTGTTATGGCTCCTTTATCCCTTTCAAGTTTTCTCATAATGTTAAAACTTAATTTGTTAGTAATATAGGAATAGGAAATAGGTGATGTCATATTCAATCTACTTTCTGTGGATAGAAAGCTAAATAAAGCTTTATAAAAGTATTTATCTCCTGATTTTGTATTTTGAAAGTTTTGTTCATTATAACCATATGTATGACTTCCATCAACTTCAATATCATAACCATTAGATCCTAATTCAAAATTATTTTTAAAATATTTTTTCATAATATCTTCTTCGAAATTTTCATCTTTATATTCTATATCATTGATTATTACTTTTTTTGAAGTATTTTCTAAAATATCGTTTTTTATATCTTTTAATGCTCTACTTTTGCCAACATTATTTGCTCCAACGAAAACAACTATATCATTACTGCCTAAATCTATTTCTGTGTCATCATTAAATCTTATTTTTTTAATGATAACTGAAGGATTTACACTATTGCCTTCATTTACATTTTCACTCATTAAATCACCTCCTAATTTAATTATCATTGTCAGATTTTTCAACCTGATTATTTTCCTCTAAATACTTATTATAAAACTCATCCATGGAAGAAATGTATTTCTGATCTTGAATTACTCTATATTTTTCATATTCACTTTCAGCTTTTTCTACTGCTTCTTTATGGCTTATATTTTCTGAATTTTTTAAAACATTTTTTCTTCTAAATTTTAATAAATCATCTGTTGCATTTATCCAATCTTGCATTGTCATAACATGTCTTTCTTTTGCTTCATCTTCTGCAAAGACTAAAAATATATTTGTTAAATCATTTAATTTTTCTAACTCTTCTTTATTTAAATAATTCTTAGCTATTGCTACATCATATTTATATATTAAACCATCAGGAGAATTTTTCCAATTTGTAAGTCCCATATACTCTTTATTTGAATCTGCTCTACTATATATAAGTTCTGCAGCGGTATGTCCACTAATTGCATAATGTAATTTATTTTGAACTATTTTAAAAAATGTATATGCTTCTTCTGACTTAGGATTGTAGTCTGTTGATGTTGCAATAAACAAGTCTGTTATTTTTTGATATGCCATTCTTTCACTAACACGAATTGTTTTAATTCTTTCTAGTAATTCATCAAAGTATTTGCCATCATACTTATTTCCACTAATGAATCTTTCATCATTTAAAGCAAAACCTTTAGTCATATATTCCTTTAATACTTTTGTTGCCCAAATTCTAAATTCAGTTGCTTTTTTTGAATTGACTCTATAACCTACAGCAATAATGGCATCCAAATTATAAACTTCTGTATTATAGTTTTTACCATCATCCGCAGTTATTTCCATTTTGGAAACAACTGAATTTTTATTTAATTCATCTTCATCAAAAATATTCTTTAAATGTTTAGAAATAGCGGGAACTTGCACATCAAAAACTTTTGCCATTCCTTTTTGTGTAAGCCATAATGTTTCATCTTTATATATTGCATCTACAATAATATTACCATCTTTGTTTTTATATATTAGTAAATTACTTTTCTCTTCTAAATTGCTCATTTTTTCACCTCTTTTTCTCAATTTTAATAAATTGTGTAAAAACTTATTTTAAACAAAGTTTAAATTATAAGGATTTGACTATATTTATTAAATATTTTATACCTTGAGGAGTATATATAAATCGATTTATTTCTTTTAAAGCTATTATTTAAATTTAACTCAGCTTATTGTCTTTTATTATTTTATTAATGTATTCTATAGCTTCTTTGATTGATACCACTTCTTTATTGCCATTCATAAGTGGATTTCCAAATTTATCTCTAAATTTTTCATCATATTCAATATAACTCTCTTTTTTACAAATTGAATCAATATGAGCAAATGAATCTTCATTATCTAAATAGCCATGCCCAAAATGATAATTTATATTTTCTTTAAAAATAACTTTCAAAATATATGTATGAAATTCTGAATATTCAGCACTTAATCTTGATTTACTGTATAAAATAATTCTATGTTTTTCCCATTTATTATTACATATGATGTAACGCTTTTCATCCATGTATTTAAATAATTCAGGGTATTTAATTAAATAAAACAAAAATTCATCGCTTTCATCATTAAAGCTATTTATTTTATAATTTAATTCATTAACTAACTCTTCATTTGTCTTAATGTGTTTAATCGAATCAAAAAATTTCTTAAAAATATCGAAAGATTTTTTTTCACGTAGCATACGTCGCCAATTAAAATAGCCTTTTTTGCCTTCAAAGAAAAAAGAATAACTCGAATTAGCTAACATAGAATAATCGCCAAATGTTAGTAAAGCTCTGCTAAATAAATTATCTTCTATCCTTAATCCGTTATCATTAAATAATAATGCGATCTCTTTCCAAGTATTTTTAAATTCTTCAATTTTAAGCTTCTCATTTGAAGAAAAATCATTTAAGTCCGCGCCAGTTAATTTAAGAGCAAACGCAATTTCACCGTTAAAATAGGTATTTTTTTCGGCCATAATTAATTCATTTTTCCATTCAGCATTTCCCTTTATTAGAAGACATTTATATCTTTCTTCTTTTAATTGTTCTCTGTTAAAGAAAAAATTTATTTTTGAAGTTGTTATTTCTTCTCTAGTAGCAAAATAGGTTTCCGCATCTTTAAAGACTAAATCGTTAAAATTATTTATACTATTACAAGCATTGCTATATAATTGTTCAGTATCAATTACTGTGTTCTGAATAAGATTATTCATGATACGATTATAATCTAAAAAATTTTTAATATTCCAATTTTTTTCTGTTATAGCGTATTTTGTTATGGCAAAAATTAAAACTCTTTCTGACCATTCTGGTTTTTCTATTATTTTAATCAACCATGTCATTATTTTAGTATAACACTCTTCATCTGTTTCTTTTAAAAATTTCAGAAATTCAAACGTTTGATAGATATCATTTAAACTAGGAGTATTCTGTAAAAATTCCCTATAATTATCAAAAGCAAAGAATCCATTATTATTTACCATTTTATTTATTTTTGAAAATTCATAATTTTCTTTTTTAGGAATGACACGATTAACGATTATAAAATGAATAAGATATAAATATTTAATATCACATAATTTAAAAGGATCTAAAGCATTAAATCGACATCCTTCCCAAATTAAATTCTGCCAGTCATTATCTATTTTTCGTTTAAAATTTGGCCAATTGATACTTTCTCTACTATCAATAAAATCAAATAATTCTGCTTTAAATGATTCAAAATAGCTTAAGATTTTCCCTCTTGAATTCATTTTAATATATAAATCATTGGCTTTTCCCATATCAAAAATACGTAAAGACATAAGAAAAATGGGACAATCATCTTGAATCAATTTTTTCGCCATATCTTCAGTCTGAGCAAAAGTTTTATTTATTTCGTCTAAAACGATAATTGATGAGTAAATAGAAGGATCGTCTAGCCAAGTATCCGAAAACCAAGAAGCGTCATTTATATATTCCTTTAAATCTGAATCCTTTTTTTCTTTAAAAAATGTAGGTAAATTTAAGACTAAGTCTTTAAAAAATCGATCAGTGGTTATTCTCGTTTCATATATAAAATTATCTTTTAGTATTTTTAAACAATCTATTTGATTCTCTTTAGCGAAAGCATAAGCATGTAGTAAAAATAAAGTTGTTAATCGTTGTTGACCATCGATAGGGATAAAATATATTTCTTCAATATTCCCATAAATAAAATTCAAATCCACGGTCTTTGAAGTTGTTAAAGCCTGGGCTAAATCTTGAAGTAAATTCTTCCTTGCTAATTCAACTTGAGGTGTATTTCTTCCTTGAACATAATCTCTTTGAATTAAAGGAATTTTTATTTTTAAATTTTCATTACAAATTAATTGCCAAAATGTTTGTTTTTTGCCGATGTTTAATTTTGAATTTTCCATTATTTGTTTGCCTCCTCAACAATATTTTTAAATTTATCTAAAGCATCTTGAATCGCTTTTTTGTAATCTAATGCATCTTGATTTGTCCATTTCATCATATTATCGGCTTTTTCTGTATACATTTTTAAAAATACATTTTTTGTACATACAGGAATAAATATTTCCCCCTTATCGCGTTTGATAATTTCACGTCTTTTACTTGGATATAAATTATTACCATAGGATCTATTTGTTTTTGAGTCCAGTAATGTCAAATTTCCGATTCCATTTTCATCAAAGTCACCGCATAAATCTGTCATTTCACAATAAAATTTCAAGAATTGTTCAGAAGTTATTTTTGGATTGCTTGGATTTAATTTTTGCTCTATGTATTCGTCAATTTCTTCTACTTTATCTTTATAATCTAAATTTACAAATTCTGTTTTGATACCATTTAAAAGTTCTATCCTTTTATTTATATCATTTAATTGCAATATTTCTTGATCTGTTGCTCGTGCATGAATGTGCTCAATATCCCATGAAGTTTTTTTATCTTTAAAGTTTTTAAAAGAAAATTTACTATCCGTTAAACTTTCTACCAAAGTAAATATGTTAAAAAATAGTAAAACGTTTTTAATTTTAGTTTTATCGGTTTCATAGTCTAATTGATCAAGATCTATTTTTTTTAATTCATTATAAACATCATTTAATAAAATCGTTTTAATTTCGGATTTTTTTTTATTTTTTATTTTAGATATTAACTGTTCAATATATGCGTCTTTAGATTTTGTTTTAATACAAACAAGAAAGCCAATGTAATGATAAGTTTCCTGATTTTTACTAAATGCTTTTAAAGTATCATGAATTTGAACAATTTCTTTCCAAATTTCTACTTGTAATTCAAATATGGATTTTTCTGGATTTTCTAAATGTTTTTTATTTATAAAATTATTTATGGTAATAAAAGAAAACAAGTTATCATTTTCTTGAATCTTTGTCTCTATTTTTTCTTCATTTTGTATTTGTTTTGCCTTAAGTTCTAATAAAAAATCGATTCGAGTTTTTTCATCATTTGTATCATTAGAAATAAAATACCAAAAATCATTATCATGTAATGATTGCTCTATTTTATCCCATTCCATGGCTATTTTTTCAAACTCAACATTTGTTTTTTCTTTTGTTTCATTTAGAGTATCTCGATTTAATAACTGTGCTTTAAATAATTCCGCATTTGTTAAAGGAATTTTACCTATATTAATCTTTTTAAAAATATCATTTGAATGAGCGTTTTGATCGACTTCGTACCAAATGAATTGAACTCTATTACGAATAGTACTTTGAATTAAATAAATTTTATCATCTTTTACTGGTCCAAATTTAGCAAACCATTTTCCTATTGTATCTTTAGCAATTGTTATGTATTCATTATCAATTAAACGAACATTTTCATAAAAAATATTGTAGGGTAATGGTTTTGGTCTGGGCATCGTTTCGTTACAGATATTTAATATTAACCATATTGTCGTTAATCTTTGCTGCCCATCTATTAATTCCCAATTTTTTTTCTCAAAATTTTCATCATTCACTTCATTATCATTATTTCCATTTGCCATTACTGATAAACTTTGCTGATTAGAAATATTTTCTATTTTTTTTACAATTAAGGGTTGTAAGCAATATTTTAGTTTAAGATCTTCTTCGGAAAAAGTATAAATATCTTCAAGTAAGTCTTCTACTTGTTTGGGCTCCCAACGATATCCTCTTTGATAATCTTTAATATAAAAATTACTATTGTATAACGTTTTTTCTTCAATTTCTTCTATTTTATCACTGATTATAGTTTTAGTGGTTATTTTTGACATTATTTTTCTCCTTTGTTTTTTTATTATATCATTTTATTGAATTATAACAATTAAAACTTATTTGTAATCTAATTTTATTTTCTGCCATTTATGGTATTATTTATTATATTTCTAATTTCATATACTCTTTTTTCAAGAAATTGAGGGTGATCTTTTAACCATTTTTTATTTAACGGAGAGGGATGTGGCAAGACAATAGTTAATTTGTTATTCCATTTGTTATTTTTAAATATTAACTCTTCATAGTTTTCATTAGGAAAAAATAATTTGGCTGCCTTTGCACCTATAATACTATAGATTTCATTCTTTAGTATTTTTAATTCTTCTTTTACCCATTTATTAAAACAATATTTTGGAGGTTGTCTATCGTTACCTTTTTTATCTTTTCCAGGGTAACAATGTGCGATTGCACCAATAAAAAAGTTATTGGTATTATAAAATTCTTCGTCACTAATTTGATACCATTCTTTTTTTAATGTTTTTCCGCTCATATCGGTAAAGGGTTTGCCACTATTATGAACAGCACTTGAAGGAGCTAGACTTATTTGAACAATTTTTGAGTTTTCTTGTCCCCAAAATATTGGATGAGGTTCAAACCCAAATTTTTCTTCACAATAGTTACATTTTTCTATCTCTCTTTTTAATTCATTAAACATCTATTTTTTCCTCTTTTCTAACTTCTAATTAAAGAAAATTCACAACCATTTTTATGTAATGGACACTCTTGACATTTTTTAGATGTACAAAATAAACTTCCAATTTCCCATAAATACTTATCTATATCACTTGGATTTACTTTTAATTCCTTACTTATTTTTACATAAATATCTAATAATTTCTTAATCTCTTTACTAGATATTTTTTTGTAGAAAGTATCACTGTCAAGTAACCAATTTCAAGATCACGCCTGTCTATAGGAATACTTTCTATTTTTTCTTTAAAATCACAACTTTCTGAATCAATTCTAATTAATAGTCCACCTTTTTTTGTCCATAACATTCCATATTTATAATAAATAATTTCAGTTTTTCCCTTATAACTTCTCTCTTTTCTTTTTTACATATTCTTCTATTTTTCTCGTATAATCTTTTTTTAGATTTTCAACAAATTGCGGTTTAAACTGATCTAGGTATTCTAAAATTAAATCCGCATAGTTTTCAATATTCTTATCTTCCAATACTTTTGCTAAATATTTATGAATTCCTTTTTGTGTATTCACTCTTTCTAAGTAAAAGGCTAATAAATTTGTACTTCCTATTCTTTCTTTAGCGGCGGAAACGATAGAATAAAGTTTTTCTCTTGAAACACTATACCTAGGTTTAAAGCCTCCTGATCTTGAAAACATAATTAAAGAACAACCTATAAAAAGTTTATCCGTTCCATTTTGAGGGAAAGTTTTGTTTGTAAATTCTATTAAACTCGCTTTATTTCCTTTTTCATAATCATCATAAAGTTCGATTTATCAAAACTATCACCTCATTTGCTTTTATTTTAATTTTTTATAAAAATCCTCTTGCCAATTTATTCTTTTGCCATTTTTTCTTATATAATTTAATGACCCATAACAGTATTCTTTATTACCAAGTATTTCGATTGTCTCTATTTCTTCTAGATTAATGTGCCAGACACATCCTTTAAAGATTGAAATGCTATGAGTTTCATTTTTTTAGTTCCTTTCCTTGTATTCATTATAGCATGAATCCTTTATATTCTAAAGCCAAAGAAAAAAACAAATCTTCAAAAAGAAATGTTTTTTAGTTAAAGTTTTCTATATCTGTAATTTGAGTGGCAAAGTAAGGAAGTGTTTTATTTTCTTCTTTAAAAAATAGTGTAAATTCATCATTAAAATGCATTTTTCTCGAACTGGTTTCATGCCCACTAAAATTCTTGATCCCCATGCCCGCTTCACTTTTTATTTTGCCCCCTCTTTCATTTAATTCGAATGATACAGTTTGGAGAGCTTTATCAATATAGTATCCTTCCCCACTTTGGGAATAAAAATCTTTATGTTCTAATTCTTTAAATTCCTTTTTTATTTTTAAATTTAGATAAGGAATTTTTAAGGAATCTCCTTTTAAAAATGATTTTTTTTCTTTATATTTTTCACTTTTTTGTTGAATTTCTTTATATATTTCGAGAAAACTTTCTTTATTGATTCCTCGACTTAGAATAATTTCTTCTTTTTCTTTTGTTTTAAGGCTTATGGCAAAATTTTCCTCATTCTTGTAATAAAGAATCTGTACGTTTTCATAAACCGTTTCACTAGTAGAATCATCAATTCCAAAGTAAGACACATTCTTAGTTGTTTTAAAGTTTTCTTTTTTTAATTTGGTAAATTCTTTTTCAAAAGAAAATTCTTTTTTTAACATTGTATATAAAAAATAATCATCACTATCTTTTTCTGTCCATTCAAAATTGTTTAATATGTCACTCGTTTCTTGAAATTTCTTTTTTAAATCTTTTTCTATTTGTTTTTTTAAAGCATAAGTAGGATGGCCTAAAACTTTATAATAACTTTCTTCTTTTAGTTGGTCACTTGTAAATGTTCCCTTATTTAAATTTTCTACAATTTCGAGTTGCGGCGTAAATTCAATATCTTTTTTTATAATCTCCGTTTTTAAATCGTTCCATATTAAATTAAATGTTCCACACCAAAGGGAATTTTTTGTTATTTTGTCTTCTAAAGATAGGACAACCTCTATTGCACTCTCTTGGTATTTTTCTTCTTTTATTTTTAATGTTTTATAAGTCACTCCTCCTACTAATAAAGTAAACTTAAAATTATTTTCTTTTGCATTTGTTATTACTCCTCACTAATAAATTCATACCATGTGTCATTCACCAGAACTTCTATTTGATTTTGGTTTGAATATAAATATTTAATACTTCCAGAGAAATTAGCCGTATTGTTTTCTGTTGGGACTTCACTTTCGGAGACAACATTTTCAATAGATAACCAACCCGTTCCACAGGTGGGTTTAATACGACTTTCTCCTACTAAATGGTAAATTTTATCGTTTACTTTTATCATCCATCCTTTTTTTGACTCTTTTTCATCCATCTTTTTTTCTCCTGAAAATTTTTCTTTTTGTTCATAAGTCTCTTGATAAATTTTTCGAGGAATGTTGAGAATAAATACAAAAATTAAACTTAATAATACTACCTTTTTTATCTTTTTCATTTGGAATGCCTTTCTAAATAGACTTTAAGAAAGATTCTATTTCTTCTTCGGTGATGTTTATGGTTTTCATTTGAACATATTTATTTTTATAGTTAAATTCAATCATGATGATTTCGTTTTCCTGTGTTTTTTTGTATTTTCTTTCCTCTAGGATTTGATTTAAATTTTCTTCCTTTTTCATGATTACAAAAGTTATCTGACGACTTTCATCTTTAGAAGTAAAAGTTTTTCGATACCCCACTAATTTTTTTTTGTCTTTTTCTAACACATAGAGATTTTGATTTTTTGTTTTGATAAGATCTATGGGGATTTTTTCGACTTTAAAGGGCAATTTAAGTTCTTCTTTCGTTTCAATGGCTTCGTAACTACTGTCTTTTTGAGAATTTGAATAATTATTTTCTCCACTATTTTGTCCGTTATTTTCTTGTAATTTAAAGAATTGATTTGTGTTTTTTGAATTTTTATAGTTTGATTCTATTTTTAGAGAGAAAAATAAAAAGAGACAAACACTTATTGGAAGAAGCAACCATTCACCAAACTTTTTTAGAGAGTTGGATTTTTTTTCTTCGATTATTTTTTTGAGTATTGCTTCATTGTTTATTTTTTCTTTTAATATATTTGGAATAGTATCTTTTTTATTCATTTAAATCCTCCTTTACTTTTAATTCTTTTAAGGTGCGATAAAGATAGTGTTTTACATTTGATTCGGTTAATTGTAAGGTTTTAGCAATTTCTTTTAGTGTCATAGAAAGAACAAAATAGAAATAGAAAATTTGAAAAATAAGAATATTTTTCTTTTTTAAATAGTTCCATACATATTCCGTATCGTATTTTAAAGAAACTAATTTTTCTAAATCTTGCTCGTCTGGATAAGTAGAGATATCGTTTTCTTCCTCTAAATTTTCCGTTTTATTTTTATAACGAAAACGATAATAGTCTTTTATTTTATGTTTAGCAATTCCTAGGAGATAAGTTTTGGTGATTTCTTTTTGCTTTTTTAGTACTTTAAAAGCATTTAAATAAATAATTTGAAGCAAGTCTTCAACGTCATCACAGCTTTTCACATGACAAACGACGTATTTACTTATTTCTTTGTAGGTTTCTTTATAAAAAATTTCAAATTTTTCCCGGATTTCTTCACTCACCATTTTTACTCACCTCACTTTATTCATCGTTTTATTTTAAAAAAAAGTTCCACTATTTTTTAGTTTTATTAAAAAAAAGTCTCTATAAGACTTCATTCAATTTTTTCTAGATTTAATAAGAAGTCGTGCGGGTTAAGTGATAGGGTTTGTAACTTTTTGTTTTGTCTTGCCCTTTACTCCAAATAAAATCATTAATATCAATTCTGGCTATTGTGCCGTTCATTTTTTCATAAATCGTATTTATGACGCTAAGCATACTTGCTCTAATCTCTACTTCGTATTCGCTATTTTCAGGAATTTCAATTTTGTTGACGATTTTATTTTCTAGTTCTTTATTGTATTCTAATATACTCAAACCATGCATAACTTGAGGAATTTTATAATCCGCACATCCAATTAGATTTGAATAATCTTTTTTATTCAGGTATTTATTTGGAATCATTGTTCCTTTATAGGGCGTATTGATTTCTACTTGAAAGCCAAAAGATTCAAAATGTTCGATTGTTATTCTTTTTAATTGCTCATTCGTGTAATTTTCATTTATTCCTATACAAATATCTGGAGAGACTGTTATGCTAAATAATTTATAAACCATTTCATCTGAAAAACTATGAAAATCAATTAAGATACATTTATTTTGCTTTTTTAATATTTCTGTCACCTTTTTATCTAATTTATTATGATGTTTTAAATAATAAGATTTTAGGACTTTTCTTCTATATTTTTTATTAGGTTTTGTTATTTCATTTTCACAATCTCTACTATAAATAACGCCCATTCCCTTTTTTGCCATTTCTTCTTTTTTGTCTTCTTTAAATTTTTCAACATCACAAAAAATTCTTGAATACTTAAAAATAAGTTTCGGATACGATTTAGGAATCAATTGATCTGTTAAATAATCGCTTAAAAATAAATTCGTTTTTTCTATATAATTTTTATCTTTTATACAAATGGTAGAAAAGATTTTGGGAAGTTTTAAAGACGCATGAGGAATATGAAATAAAATATAGGGTTTGCCTTTTAATTCCATTATTTTTTGATTAATCCTCCACTACATTTTAAGACATAGATTTTTTTATCGTTTTTATAAATGGTTTCTGTGCCATTAAAATAAGATAAATCTCCTTCTACTTCAAATGTGTATTTGTATTCTTCATTTATCCACTCTTTTGGTCCTCTTACAGGAATGGTGTTATCGCTTCCTACTTGCATTAAAGCGGGTCTTAAGGCTTTATCCATGGCTTCTTCACTTAATGTTTCATCTAAAGTTACTCCATAATAATTCATTCCCCAATAGATTTCTTTGTCTTTATAAATGACTTCTTCTCCGATAAAATTGGTTCCTCCAAAATAGGTATCGTGATAAATCATATTTTCTTTTTGATATTCATAATCGTTAGAGTTTAATCGCGTACTTTCTGATTTTCTCGCGTTTCCATTTGCATAAGTTTGTTTTTTTGCTTCAATTAAAAATGCTTCTATCTTTTTCATTTTCTCTCCTTTTATTTTATATATTCCCATATTTTGCTGTACTGTTTTAATTGGTCTGTTTTTTTTATTTGAGCAACAGGATGGTATAAAGGTATTATAACATAATGCTCTACTTTTATTATAGGGGTGGTTTTAATACTTTCTTTTAAATTTTTTTCTATTTTAAAGTTAAATATTTTAGACAAGGCAAGTAAAGGATAATAGCCTAAAGGAGCTAGAACAATTGGTTTTACTATATCTATTTGTCTTTTTAAAAATTCACAACAGTCAAACGTTGATTGTTTTAAATTTATATTGTTGCCTCGATAGTTTACGCCTTGTCTTGCACATAGGATTGCATTGGTTATATAAGCCTTTTGTAATGTATATTTTCCATTTGAAGAAAGTTTTATATATTCTTCTAATAATTTTTTAGTTCGACTTTTTTCGGAATCCATTAATTCTTGCCAATTGCTTTTATCAGGAAGAAGTTTTTTGTTTAGTTGGTCCATATCTATGAAAGGACCCCAGTCTTGGCCAATAATCATTATTTTTTCATTTAAATGATGAAACCAATCAGTCCAAATAGAAGGAATCGTTACAGAAAACTCATTATCTTTAAAGATATTTATAAGAGATTGATGAGAGCAAGTCCTATTTGTACATTTATTACAACGCGATAAATCTTTTATTAAAGTATTGAATTGTTGTTCTTTCACCTAAAACACCCTACTTTCGATTGTTATTCAAATTTTTTATTTATTTTACTCATTTTCAATAATCCATTTAATGTCGTCAATGGCTTTATCTAGGTTAAATCTTCCATTTCCAACAGGGTAAAAAACCGCATATAAAGGGTATTTTTTCGAGCCAATTTCTTTTATAAATTTTTTTCTTCTACAAGTGGAAACAGTAATTTTTTCATTTAAAACAAGACTGCTCACTTGATTTCCAAATAAAATTATTTTTTTAGGATTCACGATTTCTATTTCTTTTAAGAATAAATTTAAATATTCTTTAAAGGTGCTATCAGGTAAAGGCCTTGCATCTACTTGTGTGCATTTACCTAGATTGGTAATATAATAATGATGTTTTTTTACCTCCTCATATACAAGTTCTGCAAATTGATAGTCCCATTCACTTCCTTTTTTACTTTTTATTTGCCAGTAAACCTCTTCTTTTAATAAATTGACTTGATAAAATAAATCCCAAATATTTTTTGTACCAATCCACGGAGCTTTTAATCCTTGCCATTCTTTTTTCGAGGCCGGATTTTTTTTCGTTGGATTCATAAATACAAAACAAATCTCTGGGTTATTTTTTTCACCACCATAATAGATGGAATCTAAGTCTTTTGCTCCATATTTCTTTTGTAATTGGTCATATTCCAATTTTAGGTCTTCTAATTTCATGGATTACTCCTTTTTTTCTGGGTACTCTTTGTCTTTCCAATACCACCATTTTAATTTTTCTTCGTCCCAAGAGGTATGTTCCGCATAATAAATGATCATTCTAAAAAGATACAATTCACATTTGTCTTCTTTAAAACCTTTGTGTTCACAATCTTTTAAATAAAGTTCTTCTGGATCTTGCCCCACTAAATCTTCTACATAATTTATTCCAATATTCTTTAAAGCGCTTTTAGTTCTTTTTCCTATGTTAGGAATGGTTCTTAAATCGGTTTTCATTCTGACTCACTCAATTCAATTTCAATTTTTTTATTTTTTAGAGAACTTATTTTTTTATAGGTGACGCCACAGGTATCCAATAGTTTTCGAGAGGCAATATTGTTATCACTTTCTTTATATTTATCACTTAAATACACAACTTCTTTTATTCCCGATTGAATAATGGCTTTGGCACATTCATTACAGGGAAACAAATCCACATAAATTTTAGACCCTTCTAAATCTTTACGACTTCCACGAAAATTTAATATGGCATTTAGTTCAGCGCGACAAACATAAAAATATTTTGTTTCTAATGGGTGACCTTCTCTTTCCCACGGAAAGGCATCATCACTAAATCCATTTGGTGTTCCATTGTAACCGATTGATAAAATACGATTGTCTTTTCCTACTATACACGCTCCAACTTAAGTTCTAGGGTCTTTACTACGCATGGCTGATAATTTAGCAATGCCCATAAAATATTCGTCCCATGATAAATAATTTTCCCTTTTTTTGCTTTTAATCATTTTTCGACCTTTCCAAAACGGTTAAAAGGAAAGATTATAAAATCAGCGGTTCCTTTGATTTGACTTTTTTTAACTGGACCTATGTAACGACTGTCTAAAGAGACGGCTCGATTGTCTCCTAAAATAAAGTATTCATCTTCTTCTAAGGTTATTTTTTCAAAGTCACTGGTTTCTCCATAAGCATACAAATCTTCTATTTTTTTATCATTAATATATATCGTATTGTTTTCGATAGAAAGGGTTTCTCCTGGAAGACCATAAATTCTTTTTATTAGTTCATCGTTGTTGGCTTTGACGACTACAATATCAAAACGTTCTATTTTACTCCTTTTATTTAATAACATATATTCGTTTCCATCTAAAGTATCATACATGGACTGACCATTCACTTTTATTGGTGTGATAAAGAAGGTTCTAATAGTTAAAACAGCTATTAATATTAATATGTATGGACCTAATTCTTTAATATTTTTTTTTATTTTTTCTTTCATTTTATCCGCTCTTTTCTTTATTTATTATACAAAAAAATAATAAAAAAAAGAAGTCATTTCTTCTTAATTTTATGACAAAAAAAAGATGTTTTAAGCCACATCTTTTGCACTAGCGTTTCTTTCTTTAACTTTATATTCTTTACGCATATTTTTAATAAAGTTAAGTTTTGCTCGGCGAACCATGCCTCTTTTCACCACTGTAATTTTATCAATTGTTGGGGCGTTAATAGGAAAAACTCTTACGACTCCAACACTTCCTGATTTTTTACGTACTGAAAATGTTTCAGATACTCCAGAACCTTTTTTAGCAATAACAATTCCTTCAAAAGCTTGGATTCTTTCTTTTTTTCCTTCAATAACTTTAACGTCTACTCTTACTATGTCTCCAACACGAAATTCTGGGACATCTGTTCTCATATGACGTTTGTTAATTTTGTCTACTAAATTAGCCATCTTTCTTTTCCTTTCTAAATTTTCTTCTGTAATCATTAATGATTTACTTAAGCGGATTACATGCCTTGCTTTTTTAAAGCACTTCGATTATATCAGAAAATCAAAAAAATTGCAAATTTATTTTAACGAATCATTTTAAGAGTTATATTAAATTCAACCCATCACTTCTCCTCCATTGTTGTGAATGACTTGACCTGTTACGTAACTTGAGTCTTCTGATGCTAGAAAGACAAAGGTTGGAGCGAGTTCATAAGGCATGGCTCCTCTTGCCATCGCGGCATTACTTCCTAAAGATGGAATCTTTTCTTTTACCCAACAGGCGGGTTGTAAAGGCGTCCAAAAGAAACCTGGAGCAATAGCGTTAACACGAATATTTTTTAACGCTAAGTTTCTAGCTAAAGATCTTGTAAATCCAATGATAGCTCCTTTTGTCGTGACGTAATCAATTAGTTGTGGTTCTCCATAAAATGTCGTGATTGAAGATAAATTAATAATTGAAGCCCCTGATTTTAAGTAAGGAAGAACGGCTTTTGTTAAATAAAACATGCCATAAACATTCACTTTCATGGTCCAATCAAATTGTTCATCGCTTATTTTATCTAACGTATCTTGTTGGTATTGTACGCCCGCATTATTGACTAAAATATCAATTTTCCCAAAGTTTTCTAATGTTTTATTAATTATTTCTTCACTAAAACTCTTTTTCGTGATGTCCCCACTTAATAAAAGACAGGTACCACCTAATTTTTCGATGTATTCTTTTGTATACAAAGCATCTTCATGTTCGTTATAGTAAGGGATGACTAATGAAGCCCCTTCTTTGGCAAAAGCGATGGCGGCGGCCCTTCCAAGTCCACTATCTCCTCCTGTTATAATGGCTACTTTTCCTTTAAGTTTTCCACTTCCTTTGTAATTAGGATTATCAAAAATAGGTAGTGGGTTCATTAAGTATTCTTTTCCTGGTTGTTCTTTTTGTTCTTGTTCAGGAGCTAAAATATCATAAATGGTACTTTTAATGCCTTTCTTATCATAATAATTAAAATACTGATTGCCAAAACGATAATCAAATTTCATGTGTTTTTCACCTCTAGTAAAAAATTATGATTTAACGTTCATGATTATTTATAAACTTAAAATTTTTTTAATAGAACACGACTAATTCCATCCTCATTATTGGATAAAGTTACTTCATTAGCGTGTTCTTTTACCACATCTAAGGCGTTTCCCATGGCAACACTATAAACTGGACTATCCATTAAAGGTAAATCGTTTAAACCATCCCCAAAAAAAATCATTTCTTCCATTTCTATTTCTAATTTTTTTCCTAATTCTTCTAAAACCGTTCTTTTATTAATGCCTTTTGGATTAATGACAAGCCAAGAATTTGTATTTGTTGCTTGCATAACAAAAACATTTAATTTAGGATACTCTTTTTTTAATTCTTCCTCTACTTTAAAAACATTCTCCTCATCTTTAAAAAAGACATTCATTCTAGCTATCTCTTCCGTTACTTCTTCTACTGACTCGACGTCTATAAGAAAAGAAAGAGGACTATTTTTCTTATTTTTATATATGTAATAATTGTTTGCTCCAACAAAATCAATTTGCGTGACCAAATTTTCATATTTTTTGATGAGATACGTCGTTTCTTCTTTTGTAATTTTTCCTATCATTTTTATTTTCTCATTCTTATTATCATAAAGCGTCGCACCATTATTTAATATTAAATAATCAAACAGCTCTTTTGGCACAACGTCTAAAGCACTTTGTAGCGTTCTTGCGGTCACGCCAATAATAAATATGCCCTTTTCTTTACATTTTAATAAAGCTTTTTTCGTTTAAAGCTTTTTTCGTTTCTGGTGTCACTTCATGATTACTGTTTAATAAAGTATCATCTAAATCTAAAGCTATCAATTTGTATTTTTTCTTACAATCGTAAAGAATAAAAGGAACTAAGATTTCATCTTCCGTCATTCCAGCATGCATGGATTTTAAGTCTATTGAATTTTCATTATAACGAAAATATTTATTTGTAATCGCAAGGGCTAAAAAATCTCCTAAAGACCCATCAAATTTAAGATGTTCTTTCCCCGTTCCAAATAACTTTTCTTTTTTCACTTGTTCTTTGCTATATAAAAGAAAATCCTCTTTAAAGTATTGATGAAATAAAGTGACAAATTCTTCTTGTTTTCCCGTTTTAATAAAGAAATTACAAGCCCGTCCTTCGATAGAAATGTCTCGCTCTAATAAGGAAAATAGATCTTCGTATTCACTTAAAGTAATGGCTTCACAGTTAATATGGCCATGATCAGCAATAATAATGACTAGGCTTTCTTCTAATTCCCCACATAATTTTTCTGTACTATCATTAATTGTTTGAAATAATTCTTTTATTTTAGGAGCATCCGTTCCTACTTCATGTAAAGTGTGATCTGGTTCATCATAATAAGCATAAATAAATTTCTTACCCTCTTCTTTGGAATAATTTAAAATCCTTTCGTTCATTTCTTCTAAACTATGAAACGCCTTTTCGCGAAAAGGCATAAGTTGATAGGCTTTGTATTTTTGGTTAATTCGTTCGATGATGGAAGTATAGGGATAGTACTTTTGGGCTAAGTTTACATCACTCGCTTTGATTTCGCTATCTTTTAAAGTATTTAAAAACATGGTAACTATTTTATCTTCTTCTTTAAAATATAAGTCCCAACCAAGCCATCCGTGTTCATTTGGATTTAAACCTGATAGGACACTCGTTGTTGCGGCGGTCGTTGTTGCTGGAAAGACGGAATGAATGTCTTTTATTTTTTGTTTTCTTAAAAAACTATTTTCCTCTAAATGTTTGGCTAATAAATTAGAGCCCATGCCATCATAAAGGATAAGGATAATGTTTTTGTAATCTTGTCCCGATAAAACTTCCTCCAATTCTTTTAAGGGTTCGTGATAGGATTCACAATCAAAGTATTTTAAAATGGCGTTCGTAACATTGTTTAATCCATTGTTATAATTTGGAAATAAAGTTTTCATAAATACCAACCTTTTCTTTCTCATTTCAGTATAACATTATTTTTTAAATTATTTCTATTTCTATTTTTAAATTTTTCTCAATTTTTTTCAAGTCGGTTTCGATTTGTTCTTTTAACTTTTTATTAAATTCTTTATGTAACTCAATTTTTTCTTTATATTCTAAAACTTTTTCTTTTTCTAAAGATTCTCTTTTTTCTAGATATTCTTGGTAATAAGAATAAAACAGTTCCATGCTCGCTTTTAGTATTCCTTTCTTAGAAGCTATTTCTAAATATTCTTTATATTTTGTTTTGTCTTCATTTATAGAGCCATCGATGTTTCCTTCTTTAAAAAAATAAACAGCTAAATTATAGTAGGCAAAATAGCAAATATGCTTATAGTCACTTTTTAAAGCTTCTTCATAATAGAAATAAGCCTTCTTTAAATCTTTTGTTATAATGCCTTTTCGATAGTATTCTCCAACTTGATTGCAAGCCCAACTCTCTCCTAAATTAGCACTTTTTAGAAAATACTTAAAGGCTTCATTAAAATTTTTTTCTTTTTCCATGATTTTTCCTAAGTTATTGCAAGCGTAGACACACTCTTTTAAAGCGGCTTGTTTAAAATATTTTTTGGCTTTTTCTAAGTTTTTTTCGACATAGATTCCCTTTAAATACATGAGCCCTAAAGAGTTGATTGCGGCGACACTTCCTAGTTCCATCGCTTTTTGTAAATATTTATAGGCTTTCTCTTCTTGATTTTCACCAATTTTCTTTTTTAAGAACAGGTTTCCAATTGTGTATAAAGCCCCCGCATGACCACTTTCGGCGGCAACGGATAAATAATTATACGCTTCTACATATCTCGGCTTTCCAGTAATTAAACCATTGTATTCTTTGATTCCCATTTCATAACTGGCATAGACGTTTCCTTCACTGGCTAGTTTTTTTAAGGTAAAATCATGATTCACGTTTCCATTTAAAGTTAAGAGTAAATACTCTTCTAATCCTTTGTAACTCAAGCAAGAGTCTTGTAATAGAGCTTCGATTTTTGTTTTTTGAAGTTCTTTTTCGTATAAAGGTTGTTTGTTTTGTAAAACAGCATAAAAGATACTTTCGATAAAAATAGCGTAATAGTTTTTTTCTGTTAAGGCTTCTTTTAGTTTATTTTTTAATTCGTAGGGACAATTTTTATCATTTTTACTAAGGTTATATAAACGAATGCTTAAGTTTTGAAAACTTTTCTTTTGGTTTATTTCTTCTATAGAAAGGTTTTCGTAAAGTCTCCCTTCTAAAATATGGAGGCAATTTAAAACCATACTTTTTAGTTCTTCTTTATTTTTTTCATACTTTTTTTGTTTATGAATCATGATTTGTTTATAGGTATCTCCTATCGCTCTGATGCCTACACAATAATTATTAATGGTTGTATCATTAATGTAACCATCAAATAAGCTATAAAAAATTTCAGATTGTAAAGCATTTAATTTGCTTTTACTTTCTTCTTTCATGATTCGAAAGATATTTCCTAAACTTAAGTATTCTTCATTATTGTTCATTTTAATATATGTTTTGTTCATAGTTCACCTACTAAAACTATATCACAGATTGTGGATTTATAAACCTATTTTTTTAATAAGTGTGGATTTTAGATTCTGTTCTTTTTAATAGGACCCGAATATGATAGTAGCATAAGGAGTGAAAAATTTATGAAAAAATTTTTTAAGAATTATAAACAAACTTTTATTTTACTTGCCTCTTTAATCGTCGGTTGTTTAGTTGGTCTCATTTTAAAGGAAAAGGCGATGATTTTAAATCCTTTTGGCGAACTTTTTATGAATTTAATGTTTGTTTTAATTGTTCCTCTTATCTTTTTGACGGTTTGTACTTCTATTGCGAAGATTAAGACCCCAAAAAGAGTAGGAAAATTGTTATCTACTATTGTTATGGTGTTTCTTCTTACCTCTGTTGTGGCTTTGGTAATAGGACTTGCAACGACACTTTTAGTGCCTTTAGTAAAGACAGATTCTTATTCGGTAGTTATGGAACAAACAAGCGAAGTAACCGATAATACATTAGAACTGAACATTTTAGAGCGCACTGTGAGTGCTATTAGTACCAATGATTTTTATAAACTTCTCTCTAAAGAAAACTTGATTTCCCTTGTATTATTTGCTATTTTAGTGGGAGTGGCTATAAATAAAACTGGGGAAGATGGCAAACGTTTTTTAGAGTTTTTAGAGTCCGCCAATACCGTTATTTTAAAGTTAATTGATTTGTGCTTTCTTTACGCCCCTATTGGACTTGGCTGTTATTTTGCTTCTCTGATTGGCACATATGGTGAATCGATTGCTACTGGCTTCTTAAAAACATTTATTATTTATTTAATGGTTTCCATTCTTTTCTATTTTATTATTTATAGCTTATATGCTTACT
The DNA here is from genome assembly GCA_910583945.1 of uncultured Bacilli bacterium. Taxonomy (GTDB): domain Bacteria; phylum Bacillota_I; class Bacilli_A; order RF39; family UBA660; genus MGBC108787. The sequence continues at coordinate 32,091 of CAJTYF010000001.1, read as the reverse complement.
TTTCAGGAGGTAAGAAAGGATTTAAACTTTTTTGGAAAACTATTCTTCCTCCAACTGCCACTTCTATTGCCACCTGCTCTTCTGCGGCTTCTATTCCAATTAATATAAAATCCGCTAAAGAAATGGGGATTCCAGATGATATAGCGGAGACTACGATTCCTCTGGGAACCAGTTTCCATAAAGATGGTTCGATTATTGGTAGCGTATTTAAAATTATGTTTCTCGTCTATTTGTTTGGGCTTGATATTTATAATTTTAGTACGTTTAGTAAAATTATAGGTACGGCTTTTTTAGCCAATCTACTTGTAACAGCGGTACCTGTTGGAGGTGGGACGATTTCGGAAATGCTTATTTTAACTTTGATGGGATTTCCAGTTTCAGCCCTTCCAATACTTACTATTATTGCAACCATTATTGATGCTCCAGCAACCATGCTTAATGTGGTGGGTGATACTTCTTCTTCTATGCTTGTCACGCGTGTCCTTCATGGAAAAAATTGGTGTAATCAAAAAAACAAGGAACTTTAATTCTTTGTTTTTATTTTTATAAAAGGATAATACATATTAATTATTTACTCATTTCGTTTAACATTTGCTCTTTTATTTTATCTATATCCGCAAAAAATAAATTTATTCCACGTTTTTTTAATTCCATAAGATATTTAAAATTATTTAAAATTTCTTCTTTGATGGAAGTAATTACTTTAGCTGGTTTTCCATCATTCATTATATGAATTATGATCTATATATTTTTCTAGTGTTGGAAAAGCATTTTGAAGTAAAATGGCGGTATCTTTTCCTAATATTTCTCTAATTAATATTGCGTCACATTTACCATATTTTTGGATTTTATTCTCTCTTATTTTTCGATATTTTTCTACTTTTGCTACTTAATGGAATAAACCATAAAATATCATTATCTTTAATGGTAAAATAGGTAGGACGTTTTTTGCCACACTCATGATTTGTCATTAGATTCTCATCTTGAATAATATCAAAAAATTCATCTTTAATATGATATAAATATTCTGTTTGAACTATCATTGTATCAACTCCAACAGAAGTGTACCATACAAAAAAAGAAAACTTTACCACAAAGATAAAGTTTTCCAACCATTTTCGACTGAGATAATTTATTACTCGCCAGCCACTCAGAAACGAGAAACATTGTCGTCTGGAATAATTTATTACTCGCTAGCCATCCGGGAGCGAGAAACATTTTCTAATTTAATGCACTTTTTCAAAATGCACTAATACTATACTATATTTCACACTTGTAATATTTGTATACTCCTTTTATTTTTAACTCTCTCATTTATTCCACTCTCTTTCTTTTTTCAATCCTTATCACACTCTATTCTTTTAAAGCATTTGTTAATTCGTAAAAAAATTCCTTTTGGCTTAATTTACTTAAATCTTTATCAAAAGCAAGAGGGGTATTCGTAATTTCTATTCCCATCCAAGGTTCTTTTTGATAACTTTCCATTTCTTCTCTCGTATTAAATTTTACTTCCACACGATTGAAGCCGGAAAATTCTTCCAAATATTTTTTAATAGAAACTCGCTCATCTTTCAAATAAAGGTAACTCTCACGAATTATTTTTTTGAATGCTTGTCCTTTTAGTTCTTCAAATTCTTGATTCGATATTCTACTTTTTTCTATTATCTCATTTTTTTCATTTAAAATTTCTTTTTCTAATTTATTTTCTTTCTTCTGAATTCTTAATGTATCATTTATATAATATCTTTCATAACGAATTGGATCACTTAACGCTAATTTCTCTAAATTTTTTACAATATATCTTTTCGTTAATCGCATAAGGTACCTCCTAGTTTTTAGTTATTAAGTTTTGCTTTAATTTTTCGATATTTGATGGCAAAGAAAATAAATAAGGAATATTGCTTGCTAATTCTACTTCCTCTATTTCTTTTATAGTACTATCTAAAGGACAAATTTTTTGTTCGTAAACTTTTTGATTCCATAAATCTCCGAATGATTCTATTTTACTTGCCACATAATTTTCAAAATAATACAGTGTCCAAACATTTTTTGATTTAGAATATTTTAATTCATAGGTTGGTAATAACTCATCTCCAATCTGAACATCTTATAAATGAAAAGTTTTCTTATATTCGTCTATTAAGATTTGTTTTCTTGTATTTTTAATCTTTCCTTGTTCCTCTTCATAAACTTTTTTATATACTTGCTCAAATTCTTCAATAAGTTCACGATACGTCAAATCTTCCTTTTTAAATTGATAATAATCCATAGTAAATTTATGGTTCATTTCATAAAAAGAATAAAGACAGTTCCAAGTCGTGGGATTGATATTATAAACAAGTATCCCTGAATTGTTTTCATAGTTTATATTGGTGTATAAATTTAAGGCACTATCTAATCTCGTTGGAATCATTTCTTTTGGTACTTTTTCATCTAATCTATTTTTAGTAATAATCATCTTTTTCCTCCATTTTTCTTTACTTAACCCATTACGACTTCTTTTATTTTATCTTCTTTTAATTTATTTTAAAACACTTTTAGAGCCTTTAAAGAATGGGGTTTTATAGCTCTTTTAAAAAAACAACCTAGTTCGTAGATTGTTCTCCTGTGCTTTCGGTTTCTTCGACCGCTAAATCTTTGAATAAATCAAAAAATAATTTAGCCACTTCTTTATATTCTTCATTATTGGTTACTTTTTCAACTGCTTCTTCACCATCTTTAATAATTCGTCTCACTATCGTTTGGGTATTTTCAATAATGTCTTCATTTTCATCAATTTCAATTAAATATAAATATGTTGAATCCTTATAGTCAACCATATTAGCGATGGTGTATTCTTTATTGTTTTCTAATGTTAAGATGTCATAAAGTTCCATTGGTCTCATGCGGCTCTTCCTCCTCTTTCTTGTTTCACTTCAACCGCTCCATTTCTTTCTAAAGCCATTTTTTTATCTTTAAAATCGGGCGCACTAGCATCCAATTCAAGTAGAATTCCATTGTAATCGTATGTAACTATACCTTCTGATTCTTTTGTTTCTTCTACTCGCTGATAAATTTTTTCTATCACGTCGTCCATTTCTGTTGGTTCTTCTTTAATAGTTGGAACTGACTCTTTTTTTGGTCCAATGCTTTTATTAATTTCATAAGAGGAAACAAATGAGCTTAACCCCGCAAATACAGTCATTCCTATAGAAGCCGCCATGTATCCTGCTTGATTTTTTATACTTTCTAATAAACGGTTTTTATTTTTTTCTTTTCTAATTTTTATTATTTTTACATGCTGTTTATTTTTTCCTGGTAAAGCACTTAAAATTTGTTTGACATTTACCATCATTTTCTTCAAGAAATTAGAGGACGTTTCTACAATTAATGGAAGAGATAAATTGATTTTATTTTCTTCTTTACGTTTCTCGTATTCTTCTAATTTTAATAAGATATCTGTAAGTACTTGTAATTTTTCTTCATCGGTGTATTTTGAACTGACACTAAATCCGCTAACATTACTCATAATGTTGGTGTAAAAAACACTCATTTGTTCTGGTAAACCACTTGTTTTAAAAATGGCTTTCATATTAGTAAAAATGACAAATTTTTCAGCCATATGCCATTCATAAAGCTCTTTTTTCAAACGATTTATTTCTTTTACTATCTTTTCATTCTCTTTCTGTTGTTCAAAAAAACGGATTTTACTAAAGATTTCTCTTTTTCTTTCTGGTATTTTCTGATATTTTTCTACACTTTGAACTGTCATGAAGGGACTTGTTTCATCTAAAAAAGGGGTCATTTTCTTTAAGTCTTCGTATTTGCTTGTTAATTCTTCAAATTTTTCTAGTCTACTTTTTAAAATGGTTAATTCTTTTCCGTCTATACTTGTAACTGTCATGACACGATCGGGATGATTTATGAGTGGTAAGGCTTCAAATCCTAATTTAAATAATGCGATGATAATGCTTGCGTATTGACTGGCACAAACATCTGTGTTGCTTCGCTCATTTTCCTGTTTAATTAATTCTTTTTCTTCACTCTCATATTTTTTGTATAGATTCGTTAGTAAACTTATGTATTGGCGGTATCTCCAAACATGTTTTGTTGATATTTCTTTGGTTACCCCACAATATGTGACAAAAGATTTTTTTCCTTTTACTTTTTCTATGTTATTGATAATTAATTCGATGTATTTACATTTATCGGTGATTAAAGGGAGTTTATTATAAAACTCTTGATCTATGGTGTAATAGTTTTTCTTTCTGTCACTAGAAGTTGTGACTTCCATCGTGTTGTATTCTGTTGAAGATTTTTCAATAATGTACGCTTCTGCTTCAATCACTTCTTTGCGTAGTTTTTTATATTGTTTGGTTAGGGATTTGTATTCTTCTACGTATGATTCAGGCATATTCCCTTTCATTCTTCTTAAAATTGCAATTTGTCTTTCAATGTTTCGATACAGAATAATGGTACGAGCATGGTCCATTTCTTTTTTGATTTCTCTTCCTTCTACAAAGCCTACGACGTCATGATAATTTTCTAAATTGGACATGATTTCATTCATTAAATTTAAAAAATCAATTTCTTGAGCTAAAAAAGTATCGTATTCTTTTCTAGTGGTTTCCTCTCTAGCTTCTAAATAAAGTTTTTTGTAATCTTGAATTAGTTTTTTTAATTCTTGATAAAGTGTATTAAAATCGTTTAAATCTCCAACTTGTCGTTCGCCACTAATGAAACGAGTTTCAAATTCATGAGTAGCAATTTGATTCCCAGCAACTTCGGGATTGTGTACGCGTAAATTCATTTCTTATGCACTTCCTCTATTCTTATTAAGATTATACACTATTCTTTTCTTTTTAGCAAATTGATTTCATAAAAAAAGAATTGATTTTCAACTCTTTACAATCTTTTAAATACTGAGATTTATTTCTAAAATTTCGCTGGGACTTAAAGGAGCTCCCACTTCCAAATTGGTGCTGACTACTTTACCGTAACCGTTTAAGACATAAGGGATGCCTAAAAGATTACAAAAGGTTACCATTTCATTTGTACTCCATCCAGTCACATCTGGTAAAGTATAAGAAATGGAATTGGTTAATAAAAACACTTTAGAGCCGTACAAGACTTTTTGATTTTTTAATGGGTATTGATTAATAATGTACTGTCCATCCCCCATTATAATGACTTGAAATCCTTTTTGCTTTAACTCTTCAGCGGTTGTGGTGACTAAAGAAGACATGTAATCACTTAAAGCTATGATTTTTGTTTCGTCCACATCGTTTTCTTTTTCAACCAAATGTGCACTTTTAGCGACTTCTCCAACTACGTTATTTACAATTTTTGCAAGGTCATTGGTTCCCCCTACTAATTGTTTCACGGCAATATAAACGACGTATTCAGGATCTTCATAAGGAAAAAGTCCCGCAAAGCTTTTGATGTAATCGTATTCCCCTTTTAAATAGCCTCCACCTTTTGGATTAGCGATTTGGGCGGTTCCTGTTTTACCAATTAAAGTCACATTATCGGGAGCAAATTTTTTACTGGATTCAAATCCACCATAAACCACTTTATACATTAAATCTTTGATTTTATTTATGGTTTCAGTACTCGCTACTTTTGAAATTTCTGTTCGATTGCTTTCGTAAGTTATTTCACCTTTTTCGTTGACAATTTTAGAGACGATATAAGGTTTTACCATCACGCCATCATTTGCAATTGAGGTTAAGGCTTGAAGCATTTGCACGGGTGTTACCGTAATTCTTCCTTGACCAAAAGCGGCGGTAGCCAGTTCACTTTCATAAATAAAGGTATTGGTTCCTTCGACTTCTCCTGGCAAATTGATTCCTGTTTTTTTCCCAAAACCCAAGGTGTCATAAAAAGCTTTTAATTTATTGGTTCCAAGTTCTAATGCTAAGTGTGTGGCGGCAACGTTACTGGAATAAGCAAATCCTGTGTCAAAATCAATTTCCCCCCATCCTTTGTTGTTGAAGTCGTTGATTTTTGTTCCATCTTTTAAGATTGTGGAACCTGAGAGGTATTTTTTACTTCCATCGTAAATGCCTTCTTCGATGGCGTCCATAAAAGAAAATATTTTCATGACGCTTCCTGGTTCATATTGGAAAGAAACTAAGGGATTTAAGTAACTCTCTAAGTCTTCTCTAGTGTTTAAATCAAAATTAGGATTATTCGCACTTCCTAAAATAGCTCCTGTTTTAGCGTTCATGACGGTTATAGTTGCCCAAGAAAATTGATAATTGTCTTCCAGTTGATTAATGGCGTTTTCTAAAATAAGTTGAATGTCTTGATCAAGCGTTAAGTAAATGTCAGAACCACTGGTACTTTCTTCTCCAATCGGTGTCGAGGTGGGCATTTGGTAGCCATAAGCGTCTTTTTGATACTCAGTCCAACCGTTTTCACCTTTTAAAGTATCGTTGTAGTACGATTCTAAACCCATTTTTCCATCAATTTCTCCATAATCATCGGTTAAGGCATAGCCTAAAATATAAGATGCATAATTGCCATAAGGATAGTATCTTTTAGTGCTTTTTACAAAATCAATTCCAGGTAAGTCTAGAGCAATGATTTCGTTTTTTTTATTTTCAGAAATGCCTAGTTTTAAATTTATTTGATAGAGGTTTTCTCGGGATAGTCTTTCTAAAAGCGTACTTTCTTCCATTTCTAAAACAGGTGCTAATGTTTTGGCGGTGTGTTCTTTATCTACAACATGATTCGGATGACTTTCGTCTTTGGTTCTTGATTCTGATAAATAAGCAATAACTGTGTAGGAGTTAGCGTCTACCGCCAATTCGTTTCCATTGCTGTCAAATATGGTACCTCGACTGGCGTACAAGGTTTTATGTTCCGTGTTTCGGTTATCAGCAAAAGCTTTTAAATCTATCCCATCGACATCATTGGATACCGCTACATAAATGAGCTTTGCTATTATTAAGACAAATAAAAAAGAGATGCCTAGCATGGTTAATTTTAGATTATAATGGACCATATTTCTTCTCTTCATTTTTTTCTCCTTTTAATTAATTGTTGATGACTTTGATGTTATCATTATTATAGGATAAACCAATATTTTTTGCAACTTCTTGAATTTTATCAAGAGAAGCTAATTCGTTAATTTGCATGTTTAATCCTTCGTTTAAATTTGTTTGCTTATCAATTTTTGATTTTAATTGTTCTACTTCAATATTAGATTCAGATAAAAGTGCTTTAATAAAAACATTCGAAATGGGTACTGCTATTACTAATAAGATTAATAAAAGATAAAGTATTTTTTCCCCTTTAATAATGGTAATTTTTTTTAAATTTTTATTTCTAGTCATACATCTAATTCCTTTCTATTATTCTTAATTTGCTACTTTTACTACGACTGTTTTCTTCAAGTTCTTTTATACTTGGAAGAATGGCTTTTTTGGTTACTAAGTGAATTAAAGGTTTGTATTCTTCAGGAATTTCGGGCAAACCTTTTACGAATTCATCAATTTCACTGTATTTTTTAAAACTATTTTTTACTATGCGATCTTCTAACGAATGAAAGGTGATGATGGCAAGCCGTCCCCCTTTTTTTAATAATGAAATAGCTATGGGTAAAACGGTTTCTAAATTATTTAATTCATCGTTCACTTCAATTCGAATGGCTTGAAATATTTTTCTTTCAGGGTGTTTCTGGTAAAAATATTTTGCCCCGACCGCTCCTTCAACTACATTTACTAATTCTTTTGTCGTATCAATTGTTTTTTCTGTTCTTTTTTTTATGATGGCTTTAGCAATGGCTTTGCTTCTTTCTTCTTCACCATAAGTATAAAAGATATGGATTAATTTGCTTTCTTCATATTGGTTCACCACATGCCAAGCACTTAATGATTTTGAGGTATCCATACGCATGTCTAAGTGCCCATCATGCATAAAGGAAAAACCTCTTCTATCGGTATCGATTTGAGGGCTGGAAACACCTAAATCTAGGAGAATGCCATCAACTTGATTTATTTTTTCTTCGGTCAATTTTTCTTTTAAATTTTTAAAATTACTATGAAAAATTTTATAATTTGAGCCAATTTCTTGTAAACTTTTGGTTGCGATTTTAATGGCTTCCTCATCGGCATCAAAAGCATAGAGTTTTCCTTTAGGAATTCTTTTTAATATTTCTTTGCTGTGTCCAGCTAGTCCTAAGGTACCATCGACATAAATGCCATCTTCTTTTAGATTTAGTCCTTCTATAACTTCTTTTAAGAGTACAGAATAATGTTTCATAAACTTTCCTCCATAAATAAATTCTCGGCAATATCTGAAAGTTTATCTCTGTTTTCTTCCATCAATTTGTTCCATTCCTCTAAATCCCATATTTCAATACGGTCGTTAGCGCCGATTACAACACACTCTTTTGTTAAATCGGCATAACTAACTAGTGGGGAGGTAAGCGATGTTCTTCCTTGACGATCGAACTCGCATTCAGTAGCACCAGAAAAGAAGGTTCTCATAAATGTTCGGGCGGTTGATTTTGTAAAAGGTAGAGTTTTTAGTTTGTTTTCGAGTTTTTCCCATTCCGCAATTGAGTAAACATACAAACATTTTTCAAAACCACGTGCCACAATAAATTTGTCTCCTAACATCGTACGAAACTTACTAGGTAGCACCAGTCTTGATTTATCATCAATGGTATGATGATATTCGCCCATAAACATTTTATCACCCACTTTCTTCCACTATGTACCACTGTCTACCATTATATTACACAATTTAAAGTAAAAAGTAAATAGATTTCCTTAAAATAGGCAAAGAAATTTACATTTTGAAGGCAAAAAAAAAGCAACACATTAGGTTACTCTTCTTCAGTTACTTTAATCACTTCTTGGTTCTTATAATTGCCACATTTTAAACAAGCACGGTGTGGTCTAATTGCTGCTCCACATTTGGAACATTTTTCAATCGCTCCGACTTCTTTTTTTAAATGTGTACGACGCATTCTTTTTTTTGTTTTGCTTGTTCTTCTAAATGGAACAGCAAATCTTTGAATATCCAATGATAACATACAAAACTTCATTCCTTTCCTTCATCCAGTAGCTCTTTTAATTTAGCTAATCTTGGGTCAATTTCTTCTTTATTTTCATTAACTAGTTCCCAACCATTTCCTTTTAATAATAAATCTTCACTTTTATGATTTGTGATACTTATGGGAATCTCTAGTACAATATTTTCCCATAAAATCTCACTAATATCAAGAGAATTTTTACTTTTTTCATAAAAATTACCACAATATTCTTCAATATTTTCAATTTTTTCATCAATTTTAGAGGTAAAAGAGTATTCAATCGGCTCTAGAGTAAGGGCATCGGCTAAAATAAAAATCCCTTGCACGTCTAAATTCAAATTTAAATATCCTTCATAATCGTAATGAATCCTTCCACTTACGTGTAAATTTCTAATTTCTTCAATTTCTGTTTTTTTGTAAAAATCTTTTTTTAAAGTTACTTCTTCATCAATGTTTAATCCGCTTTCAGGAATTCTACTTAAATTTATATTCATAATTTCACCTAAGTATATTATAATATAAAAAACTAAATTTAGGGAGGAAAAGTTTTATGGACATTATTGGTATTATTGGTGAATATAATCCTTTTCATAATGGTCATTTATACCATATCAAAGAAATCAAAAAACGTTATCCCAATTCGTTACTTCTGTTAGTTTTAAATGGATATTTTTTACAACGTGGTGAAGTGAGTGTTTTAACAAAAGAAGATAAAACACGATTAAGCCTTTTACATGGCGTTGATTTAGTTGTTTCTTTGCCAGTTGTTTATGGCACTCAAGCGGCGGATGTTTTTAGTGAGAAAGCCCTTTTTCTTTTAAATCAGTTTCAAGTTCAAAAAGTTATTTTTGGAAGCGAATGTCACGATATAAAAAAAATCACTAGAATTGCTTCCGTTCAATTAGAAGAAAACTTTAATGGAAAAGTTCAAAATCATTTAAAAACAGGTATAAATTACCCTACTGCACTCGCAAAAAGTATTGATGAAGACATGCAATATACACCTAATGATTTGTTGGGCATTAGTTATGCAAAAGCGGTGATAAAAAACAGTTTTCCTATTTCTTTGGAGACGATAAAAAGAACTAATGACTATCATGATTTAAAAAGTAATGAAAAAATCATTAGTGCTAGTAATATAAGGAATAAATTAAAATCAAATCAAGACATTACCACCTTTGTTCCAAAGTGTTGTTTCCCTCTTATAAAAAAGGTCAATCAAAATACCCTTTTTCTTTTGATAAAATCCAAAATCATAACTTCTCATCATTTAGATATTTATTTAGATGTCGATGAAGGGATAGAAACACGCTTAAAGAAAATGATAAAACAATGTAACAATTTAGAAGATTTTATAAGTCGTGTTAAAACTAAGCGTTATACTTATAATAAAATAAGAAGAATGCTTATACATATTTTACTTGGGTTAACTAAAGACATCAATCATGAACTCATTTTTGATTCAATCCAAATCTTGGGTTTTAATGAACGAGGTTTATCTTATTTAAATCAAATTAAAAAGAAGATGGTACTGCCTTTAATAGTCAATAAGCATTCTAAACTTTATGAATTTGAAGAAAAAGCGGCTCTTTTATATGACTTAATTACTAATGAAAAAACTTATGAATTTGAGGGTAAAAATCAACCGATTATTTTTGACAAAGTTTAATCGTTTCATTATAATAGGTTATTAGAAAGAAGAGATGTATGAAAAATTTTGTAGACGATTATGTGGTTTTTGATGTTGAGACGACTGGTTTGGAAGCCACAACAGACCATATTATTGAAATTGGTGCTTTAAAGTATATAAATAACGAACTGGTTGAGGAATTTAATGTTTTAATTTATCCAGAGATTTCTATTCCTGAAATTATTACAACGATTACAGGAATTACAGATGAAATGGTCAAAAATGAGAAAACGATTCAAGAAGTTTTACCTGATTTTCTAAATTTTATTAAAGATTTTACCCTAGTTGGACATAATGTTGCTTTTGACTTAGGTTTTATTAATGAAAGTTTAAAAAAATTAGGGCTTGAAGCTTTAAAAAATGATTCGATTGATACCGTAGAACTTGCTAGAAAATATATACCAAAAGCGTTTAATTATAAATTGGAAACGTTAAAAAAATATTTTCATTTGGATTTTGGCTCTCATCGTAGTATTGAAGACGTTAAAACGACCAATTATATTTATCAAGAGTGTAAAAAAAGAGCTTAATATTAAAAGATATGTTTTAAAAGCATATCTTTTTTAATCTCCTTTTTGACAACTTGGGCAATAATAGGTACTTCTCCCATTTATTTTTTCATTTTTTATTTTTGTTCCACAAATGAAACAAGGTTCATTTTCCCTTTTATGAACTGTAAGATTATTTTGAAATTTTCCGGTTACACCAAGGCTTGATGTATAACTTTTAATGGTTGTTCCACCTAAAGAAATGGCTTTTTCAATAATCACTTTAGAGGTTTCAACGATATTTTGGGCTTCTTCTTTAGTCAGTTTACAGGCACTTTTAAAAGGATTAATTTTGGAAGCAAACAATACCTCGTTGGCATAAATATTTCCAAGACCACTAATAATGGTTTGATCTAATAAAACTGTTTTGATGGGTATTTTTTTGTTTTTAAAGCTATCTAAAAGATAATCGCTCGTCAATTCTTTTTCACCTGGTTCATAGCCTTGTTTTTTTATCGCTTCAGTGTTTTTTAATTCTTCTTTTTTGATTAAATTCATACGACCAAATTTTCGGGTATCATGATATCTTAATTCTGTGTTGTCATCAAAGGTAAAAATAAGATGTTCGTGTTTGACGATTTCATCCTCTTTGTTTTTAATAAAAAATTTGCCTTCCATTCTCAAATGACTTAACAGATAGTAGTCGTGTAGCTCAAAAATCAACCACTTTCCTCTTCGTTTTATATCTATAAATTCGTTGTTTATTAAATTGTATGTAAAAGATTTAGGATCACTTTCAATCATTTTTTCGTATAAAATTTGAACATTTGTAATCTTTTTATTTAATATCTGTTTTTTTAACGTCTTTCTTACGGTTTCTACTTCAGCTATTTCTGGCATGTTTCCTCCTACTTAAATGTGCTTTTTTAAATTTAATTCTAATGTTGGATTGTTTTCTTCATATCCTTTCTTAAGAATACGGTTACTTTTATCATCAGTCATCATAATAAGCTCTGTTAAGTTCATGTCTTCGCAATACTGAATTTTTTCTAATTCTTCCACTGGCACTACTCTCATCTTTTTCCAACTTCTTACAAATTCATTATTTAAATAAGAGTAGGAACAAACCATGATATAAGAATCGTTCTCCTCTTCTATATGTCCAGAATATTTTATAATACGATTGTGCCCCTTTGTTTGAATTTCATTGTAAAACAGAACGTCAATTTGTTCATATTTTATTCCATTACCATGAAAACGATAAATGCTCCACCATTTAAAATCTATGTTCTTTATAAATACAATTTTTATTTTCTCAGATTTACCTAGTAATAAAATCTCAGCATCGTTGTCATTTACCTCTTCATCTGTTATTTTGTATTTTTTAAATTGACTTAAATACTCCATAATAGAAGGCACTTCTAATAAAGAGGTATCTATTTTTTTTATTAATTGTTCCATATACTCTCCTTAATTATTAAGTTTATTTTTTCATTATAAACCTTCGTTATAACTATTCATCACATCTATTACTTTTTTCATTTGTTTAAAATTTTTCGTATAAGGTATATGAATAAAAACTACTTTTGTCTTTATTTCTCGAACTTCTAAATATTTTAAAACATGATAGTAGGCAAAGTTACAATAAGAAGTTCCAGGATTTTGACTTAATTTATAATCAATATGATTTTTTTCTAAAATATCAGTTAGTTTTTTTAACGGAAAAGTTGTTTCTACGGTTTTAGTTTTTTGTTTTCCTATTAATTCTATTGATAATCTTTTAATTAAAGGCTTTTGCCCAAACATGATGACATAATCGTACTGTTTCATTGCAAATAGTTTATCGATTTCCTCTATAATGGTTGAATAGTCATTTGTAAATAAAAATTTATCATAATGAGATGAAATCTGGTCTAATAAATCTTTGGAACTATTTGTATCGCCTTCAAAAGCTTTTTTAAAACCCGTTAACAAAATCTTATTTTGTTTCATACCAATTAATTCCATAATCGTTGCTTACTTTTAAAGGTACTTTTAGTTTTATGGCATTCATCATTTTTTCGTTTACAATATTGGTTACTTGTTCTTTTTCACTTTCGACTAAGTCAATAATCAGTTCATCATGGACTTGAATGACTAGTTTACTTTTTAAATTTTCTCTTTCTAATTCGTTATAAATGTCAATCATGGCTTTTTTGATGATGTCCGCACTGGTTCCTTGAATAGGTGTATTTAATGCAATTCTTTCCCCTGATTGGCGAACCATATAATTTCCTGAATTTAATTCTTCTATCACTCTCTTTCGATTGAAAAGCGTTCTTACTGAACCTTCTTTGTAAGCTTCTTTAACAATGTTATCCATATAATTTTTAACGCCTGGATAAAGTTCATAATATTTTTCGATAAATTTTTTAGCTTCTTTGGTGTCCATTTCTAAGTTTTCACCAAGACCAAACCCACTAATTCCGTAGACAATTCCAAAAATGACAGCTTTAGCGGTGGAACGCATTTTTTTACTTACTTCTACTTCAGACACACCATATATGTCACTCGCTACTTTCGTATGAATGTCTCCATCATTATTAAAGGTTTCAATCAATTCTTGACAATCGGAAATGTGCGCTAGAATTCGAAGTTCAATTTGCGAATAATCCGCACTAAAGAACATGTCATTACTTGGCAAGAAGGCTTTTCTTATTTTTCTTCCCTCTTCATCTTTAACAGGAATGTTTTGGATGTTTGGTTCTACTGAGGAAAGTCTACCAGTTCTAGTTAAGGTTTGTTTAAAAATGGTATGGACTTTACTTTCTTCATCTATACAGTTCTCTAAGCCTTCTACATACGTTGAATAAATTTTTGTTACGTTACGATATTCTAAAACTTTAGCGATGACGGGGTGTTCGTTTAGTAACTTATGCATGACTTTAGCATCGGTTTTATATCCTTTTTGAGTTTTTACCCCTCCAGGAAGTCCTAATTTTATAAATAAAATTTCACCTAATTGTTTGGTACTGGCAATATTAAACTCTTCTCCAACTAAGTTATAAATATCACTTGCAATGGCATCAATTTTTACTTTTAGTTCTTCTTTCATTTCTTCTAATACCGATTTGTCAACTTTTACACCTGTTGTTTCCATTGAAGCTAAAACTTCTACAAGGGGCATTTCAATGTTTTCAAATAAGTCCAAACTTTCTTCTTTTCTAAGACTTGCACAATATTTTTCTTTGGTGTCCAAAATATATTTACTTTTAAGGGCTATTTCTTTTGCTAATTTTTCTTTATCTATTTCTTTTTCTGAAATAAACTCTTCATAAAAAGGGACGTCATAACCTTCTGGTTTCATTAAATAAGCGATGTCGTCTTTAATGTTGTAGTTTAGCAAGTAGCTCGCGAGCATTAAATCATAGTTTACTTTTGGTAACTTTAAGTTTAATTTATTTAAGGCTACTTTACTTTTTTTCAAGTCAAATGTTAAAAGTGTTTTTCCGTTTAATAAAGGAAGTATGGATTCAATAAGATTGGGTTCAATGTAATACGTGTTTTTTTGATCTGTTAAAGCAAGACCTAAAATGTTCGCTTGATGGTAGTTTGGGGCATCTAATTCAAGATAAAAGGCCACGGTTTCTCCGAGTTCAATTTTTTCCCCTTTTGTTACAATTTTTAAGTTTTCAATTTCTTTTGAGACTTCCATTTTATTCATTTTTTTTAGGAAGGAATAAAATTCTAGCTCTTCAAAAATTAAAGTTAAGTCTACACTTTCTGTATAATGGTATTTTAAATCGTTTAAATCTTTAATTTCTAATGGCACTTCATTGTAAATGGTTGCAATTTCTTTACTCATAAAAGCATTTTCTTTATCCACTTCTAATTTTTCTTTGACTTTTCCTTTCACTTCATCTAAATGGTCATAAAGATTTTCAATGGTTTTGTAGGTGGCGAGTAAGTTAAGAGCGGTTTTTTCACCAATTCCCTTTACTCCTGGAATGTTATCGGAGGCATCCCCTGCTAAAGCTTTTAAGTCAATGATGTTTATCGAGTCAATTTGAAAGTCCGCAAAGAAGGTAATAGGATTATAGCGAATGTGTCCTTTTTGTTTTAAAAGTTTGACGTCGATTTGTTCATTTATGAGTTGTAAAAGGTCTCGATCACTTGAAACAATGGTCCCAATGAATTCAGGGTCTTCCACCACTTTTTTAGAAAGAGTACCAATAATATCATCGGCTTCATAAGGTTCTAATTCAAAGTATTTGATGCCCATAGCACTTAATATTTTTCTCGCATAAGGCATTTGCATAATGAGTTCATTGGGGGTGTCTTTTCTTCCTTCTTTATAAAAAGCGTATTTTTCTTTACGAAAGTTTTTTCCAATGTCAAAGGCAACAGCCATGTATTCTGGATTTTCTTCTTCGATGATTTTATAAATCATCGATACAAAACCATAAAGAGCGTTCGTGGGAAATCCTTTAGAATTTTTCATCATTGAGCCTGAATAAGCGGTAGCGTAATAACTACGAAATAACAAGTTGTTCCCATCTACTAAAATTATTTTTTTCATACTTCCTCCATATAAGTCTACATATTAAGTATAGCATACATTTTTTATTTCTTTTCTTTTTTTAATAAAGATTCGATAAACAACTGACTTCCTTTTGATAAGTAATCGTTTTTTAAAGCGATGATGCCAAAGTCTCTTTTAGGAAAAGCGGGAGTTGTTTTGAGTTCAAATAATTCATGGTTTTCTAATTCCGTTTTAACGTATTGTTTAGTGACCACACCTATTCCGTATCCTATTTTTGTAAATTCTATTAAAAGATTTGAACTGGATATTTCCATGACGCTATGGAGTTTTATTTTATTTTTCTCACAAAAAGTTTCAAAGTATTCCCTAGAGCTTGAAGGTTTCTTTTGAATGAGTATTGGATAGTTCGTTAGGTCTTTTACATTTATGTTTTTATTGATTAATTCTTTATAATCTTTATTAATGATAAAAATGTCTTGCATTTCTCCAATTTTAATATAAGAAAAATCATCATTGTTTTTAAAAGGAAATTTAGCTACAATAAAATCGATTTTGCCTTTTTTTAAATCTTCTTTTAGGGTCATGGTTGGGTCTGTGCTTATTTCAAAGATGACTTCATTGTATTTTTTATGAAATTCTTTTATGTACTTCATTAAATAAGTCTTCGTTAAAGTCGTAGATATTCCAATACGAATGGTTGTTTTTAGATTCTTATTGGTATCCATTAATTTTTTCTCCGCCATGTCTAAGGCATTTAGTCCATTTTTTATGTCATTAAAGATGAGTTCACCAGCGGGCGTTAGAAAAACACCTTTTTGACTTCTAAAGAATAGTTTACAGTTTAAATATTCTTCTAATTTTTTTATTTGATTTGTAATGGCTGGCTGAGAAATATTTAACTTTTTGCTTGCTTTGGATATGTTTTTGGAAACTGCCACTTCATAAAATAAGTTCCACCAATCTAAATTCATTATAACTCCTTATTATAATAACTATAAGCTATATATATTTTTATTATAAAAAAAGTTGTGTTATATTGTCAAGTAAGGATGGTAGTTGTATGAGTTTAGAAGATGTAGAAAATATGTATCAAGAGTTAGAAGTTCTAAGTAAACAGTTAGGGTTTACGAATACCCAACAAGCGTTGCCTTTTGCAAGACGTGTTCATGAAGGAAAGTTTCGTCGAGGAAATGGTCTTCCTTATATCAGTCACCCTCTTTTTGTGACTATGTATATGAAAGAATTAGGAATTATTAATGATGAAGCCTGGGCAACAGGATTACTTCATGACACCGTAGAAGACGAGCCTCATTGTGGTTTCGATGAACAGCCTTTCAGTGATTCGATTAAAAGAAGGGTGCATTTGTTAGATTTTCAGAAAGGACTTTTAGAAAAAAGAAAGGCACAACTTCTATATATAAAAAATATTTTAGCTGATGATTGGATTACGAATATCACTAAAGATGTTGATCGTTTGCATAATTTGTCGACGACTAAAGGAGCCTTTACTCCTTCTAAACTTGAGGATTATTTAGATGAAACCGTTGCTTTGTTTTATCCAGCTTTTCCTATTCAACAACAAAATTTTTTAGAACATACTAAAGCATTTCATCTTTTAGAAACATGTATTAAAGATTATGTGAGAGAACTGGATACACATGGGCAATTTCAAGAAGATAATAAAAGAATATTAAATTATAAAGCGAGTTAATCTTGACAGAAACTCTTTTTTTTGTTTAAAATACTAGAAAAAAAAGGGGTTTATATCATGGAAAGACCGTATAGTAAAATTAAATATCTCTATGAAACAAAATATAACAAAGCGAATTTAGAATGTCTACTGGAATTACAGAATCATTCTCAAGATGTAACAATTAATCATTCAATAATTGGGTATGAAGAATTATTTAATACACTTCATTTTGAAATTTTAAATCAAAATCAAAATATATCATTTTTTTATCATTTACTAGAAAAATATCAGTATGACTTCTCACATTCGATTTTACTTTTTATTTCTTCTATTTGTAATGCCTGTTATATTAATACTGAAAATTATTTTATACATTGTTATAAACGTTCCCCTTTTATAAAAGATTTAAAAAAGGAAAATGATTACTATAGAATTGATTTCGACAACAAAACGATAGTATTTAAAAAAGCCCCTTTTTATTTTCAAACTTTGCAACAATTTTCATTAGCTCAGTTGGCTCAAAGTCAAATCTTATCTGATTGTTGTCACGATAGTACTTATGAAATTTGTAAAAACTTAGAAAAAAGTCAAGCCTGTACTGCTTTATGTCATCAAGCGTTTCATGGTACCTATTATCATTCTTTTGTTTTTTATCAAAATCAATGTATTGATTTAAATTATAATTGTGTTATACCAAAAGAAATGTATTTTTCATTATTACATCCCGAAATTATAGAAATAATTGATTCTATTGATTTGAACGACAAATTAAAAGATATTGAATTTTCTAGTGGGAAACTTTTGTATTCAGCCATTGATACGCAAATAAAATCGAGATTAAAAAATTGAAAAAAGGAGATTATTTGATTTCTCCTTTTTCTATATTATATACTTTATCCGCAATTTCTTTACATGTGTCATTTGCTGAAAAAATAATGATGGTTTTCTTTCCTTTAAAAGTTTTTAAAACTTTTTTTATCAACTCTTCATCTTTATTTGATAAATAGCTTGGAAATTCATATAATACTAATATTTCGCTATTCATCAGAAGCATTCTAGCGAATGATAAAAGATAACTTTCTCTTAAAGATAAATCTTTAATTTTAGTTTCCAATCCACCTTTTTTAATTATATCATCAAAAAGCGTAACCCTTTTTAAGGTATCGATAATTTTCTCTTTGTTGTTGCATACTAATTTTAAATTGCTATAAACGGTACCATCATAAAAATAAGGCTTGGTGACAATATAGTTAATATTGGTACGATAAACTTTTTTATTAAAATCCATAATATTAATTTTATCTATGTAACAGACTCCGTTATCTGGAGCAATGACTCTTCTCATTAAGTAGAAAATGGTTCTTTTACCGCTACTTCTTGTTCCTTTAAATAAAACTGTTTTATTATTTGGAATATGAAAATTAATATTTTTTATTTCTGTTAACCCGACATCTTCTTTTGTAGGCTGATAAGAGACATTTACAAAGTCTATCTCCCCTTCTATGTCATCTTTATTTAAATTACCAATTGGTAATTCTTCTTTTAAATCAAAATTTAAAATGATATTTACACGATTTGTGGCAACATAAGCATTTTTTAGTTCTTTTAAAATACTTAAAAAATCAATACTATTGGTCACACTATCTGTTAAATAAGAAACAATAACAAAATAAACAGTTAAAGTCACTAAATCGTGTGAAAGTAAAAAGACTAAAAATAAAGTTCCCACATAAATGACAATACGACAAAAAAGAAAAAAATAGTTGTCTAAATACGAGGTCTTGACGGTTAATTCATGCTTTGCTTTTAAAAAATTTTCATTACTTTTTCTGTACTTATCTTTCATTTTTTTGGTAATGTTTAAATCTTCTAACATGTATTTTGAATCAATAATTTCAGAAAAAACTAAAAATTCATCATCAATGGTTTCTTTGACTTTCTTATTGGCTTTACTAATGGAATTATTAATTCTGTCGGTTATAAAATAGTTTACCATTACAACAATTATTAATAAAAATCCAACGGGAACATTTATACCAAATACGTAACCTATAGTTAAAACAATTTGAAATAAATAACGAAATTTATTACAAATAGTATCTGAAAATTTGGCAACATCGTAAACCTCACTATGGAAGATATTAATGAGTTTTTCTTTCGAATGCATACTAAAGTTTTTTTCTTTTCCTTTAATGATTTTTTCAAATATTTGTGATTGAATGTTTTTATAAGAAATACCAACTAGTGGTACCGTATTTCGATAGTTTAAATCCCATGATAAAGCTCTTAGAAACATAAAGAATAGGACAAGACTGGTACAAATAATGGCCATGTTGTAATTACTGTCAGCGAGACTTGTTGTGACTTTGGCTGCAAACATGGCTTCCGATAATAAACAAACACTAGGTATGGCAACCGTTATAAATTGATATATCCAATAACCTTTATGAGGCTTGGCTAATTTGTACCATGTTTTAAACATTTTAATATTTTCTCTCATACAACCACCTATTCTAACTAGACTATAGCACAAAATTCGACAAAAAAAAAGAGCTTATGCTCTACTTGAATACTTTCCATCTTTTGTTGAAATGATGATGCTTTCACCTGTTTCAATAAATAAGGGTACTTTCACTTTATAACCTGTCTCTAAAGTTGCATCTTTCATTGCGTTATTAGCTGTATTTCCTTTTACAGCTGGTTCTGTTTCTGTTACCACAAATTCGATTTTTTCAGGCAAAGTAATTCCAATGATTTCTCCTTCATAGAAGTCAATTAAAATTTCTAAATTTTCTTTTAAAAACTTTTTATCTTCTCCTAAAACACTAGAATTTATTTCCACCTGTTCGTAGGTATTCGTATCCATAAATACATAATTTTCTCCACTTTCATATAAATATTGCATTGGAGATTTTGTAACATGAGCTTTGTCTACTTTTGTTCCAGAGTTAAAAGATACTTCAGTAATGGAACCTGTTTTTAAGTTTTTAAGTTTCATTTTGACAAATGCTGCTCCTTTTCCTGGTTTAACATGAGAGAAATCTTGAACAACACATGGAGCACCTTCTACCATAATCGTCATTCCATTTTTAATATCGTTTACACTTACGTTCATTTTGGTCCTCCTTATTTACCTAGTTTTGTTTCTTTAAAAATGGTTGCCTTTTTACATTTTGGGCAATAAAGATGAAATTCCATTTTATCTGGATCATTCTTTTTATTTTTTATTTTTGGTCTTCTAGAGTATCCACATTCTGTACATTTAAGACCAAAAAATACTCGATTGAGATTTTTTGCCATGTAAGATACCTCGCTTTCTAATTAATCTATATGTATTATAAAGGAAAATGGAACTTTTTTCAAACTTTTTTTGAAAGTGTTAGTTATTTTAATTAAGTGAAAGCTATTCATAATAGACTTTGAAAAAATACACTCCTTCTTCTATTACATTTTTAGTTAAAAAAAAGCTATTTTTAACCTTACGTCTTAGTTCTTTTCAAAGAAGAACTCAATAGTTTAATAGTACTTTCCCTTATTTTCTTTTTACTATTAAATATTTCTTTGTAGTATTTACTTATTTTACTAAAACGCGAAAAGTTTAATATATGGTTCAACAAAAAGTGAAAATGATAAAACTTTATAGAATTCTCAGAATTGCGAGTTTTTGTTTTGCTCTTCTATATCCTTTCAAGAGAGATTACCGTTAAATGTCGCTTTTCTAGCTCATTTTGAATAGAGGTATGATTTTTGTTCATTATAATTGTTTGAGGGTTGACGACAAAAACATTTTTATCATCAACCAAAACATTTGCTCCTTCTACAAGTTGAGCATTTAAAACTTCAACATTTAGGTTTCGTAGAGTATCCCAAAAATTCTTTTGTTCTTATAATAAGGCTTCTTTTGTTGGAACTCCACCCTTTTATAGTCTCATTATTGATAGCCAAATTTGCAGGATCATAATGGCTAACACTTGCTACGACTACTTTTTTTAAACACTCGTACTCATTATTAATTTGAATTTTCATTTAAGTTTTCCTTCTTCTAATTTTTGTAAGTTTCTACCACTTGTTTTAATTGTTCTAACCCTACTGGTTTACTTAAATAGTCGTTAAACCCTATTTTCAAATATCTTTCTCGAGCCTCGTTTTCAACATCAGCGGTTAAAGTGATAACTGGCGTTTGAAAATTTTCGATTAATTGTAATTTCTTAAAAGTTTCTACTCCATCCATATTGGGCATCATAATGTCCATAAAGATTAAATCATACGTCTTATCTTTTACTTTTTCTAAACATTCATCACCACTTAAAGCGGTGTCGACGGTACAATTTAATTTTTCCAACATTTTTTGCTCGACTTTTAAGTTTATTAAAGAATCATCTACGATTAATATTTTCATTTTTTCTCCTCGCTTACTTTTATTTTTATTTTTACTTCTGTTCCTTTATGGTATTTAGAGTCAATTTTTATATTGCCCCCAATTTTATCTAATAATATTTTGGTAATGGATAAGCCGACACCAATCCCTGAATAAATAGTATTTTTGGTTTCTGTACTTTTTTTAAAGGGAATAAAAATATCTTTTAATTCACTTTCCTTAATTCCAATACCCGTGTCTTTTATTGCTATTTCTAAATACTCTTTTTGATAATTTGCAGTCAATTCGATTAGCCCTTCATTCGTAAATTTATAGGCGTTGTCTAACACTTGAAAAATTATCTTTTTAATGATTTTTTTGTCCCCTATAAGAGTAGGCATATTATTTATTTTTGTGATAAACTGAATTTGTTTGTTTGCTATTTTCGTTTTATATAAGTCACAAACACTCTTAATGATTTCTTCAGGATGAAAACTTTCCAAAACAATTTCGTTATTTTCTTTTTCTAAGGCGTATAAAGAAAATATTTGATCCGTTATTTTTAATAAGTCTTCTGAGGCATTACGAATGTCTTTACTGTTTTCTTTGGCTTCTTCTAAAGTATCGGCGTAATCAATGAGTTCACTAAAACCTACAATAGCATTGACTGGTGTTCTTATTTCATGTGACATACTCGATATGAAATGACTTTTTACGTTATTGGCTTGTTCTAATTCATTTTTAGCAAGAGTTACCTCGTTTAATAGCTTAATATCTGGGTTTTCAATCGTGAAATACATGATGTAACAAAGTAAACTTAATATTAAATCGTAAATATTAAATTGAGGATGAAATAAAACAAATACCCCTAATAAAAATATTAATGGAATAATAAAATATATAGAGTTGTATCTTTTATCGTACTTTTTTATATTTCCTAAAGCAATTAAAAAAGTAATGATTAAATTGATAAATGCGACTCCAAAGGTTAGTGTAACGGAAGACCCTTTTCCACTGGTAATTCCACCAATTTGGTACACTTCAAATTCTAAAAGAAAAATTAGTAGTCCAGTTATGAATCCTCCTATTCCAAAAATAAAATTATTTCGAACAAATTTTTTACGAAAAGATTCAAAACTAATATAAAGAATATAGGCTAAAATATTCATCGTTATGAAAACAATAAAAGTAGATCCTAACTTATTTATGTTAGCAAAGACCATTTTAAATTGGGAAGTTAAGCCCTCTTTGGCATAAATACTTGCTGAATAATGTGATACAAAATTGGTTGTATGAACGAAAAGCGTAAAAATAAGAATGCTTTTATAATAATAGTTTTCTTGTATTTTGACTTTCTTTTTGGTAAAGAATACTAAAGCAATCAATGTAGTAAAAATTAAACAAACAAAGGGTATTTCAAATTCAATCACTACACATCACCTATCTTAATATTAATATAAACCACACGTTTTTTCAACAAAAAGAGAGTAAAATATTACTTTACCCCACCTTCTTTAATTTTCTTGTTAGTTCTTCTTCTTTTTGAGTTTCAAGCCAATAGTTTCTCATGTAGGTCACAACATCTTTACTTTCTAAGTCTTTAGCCTTGTAATAGTATTCAAGAGCATTTAAGTTTTCCTTTTTAACAATTAAAGTGTATTGCAATTGATTTAAATTTTTTACTACTTCTTCATACGCTTTGTCCTCTGATGTTTTTTTCACTAAATATTCGGCTTCGAAACAATCATGTTGCCATTTTAGATGAGAAAAAGCGTCTTCAATGTATTTATCTATAAAGAAGTTATCAATTTCTTGATAGTTTTCTCTTACTAAAGAGGTTAGGTTTCTTTCCATCATGTAATACACAGCGGTAGCCATTTTATCTCTTAAAAAACTAGACAAAGCTTTCACATAATATTTTTCGCTTTGAGGAGCACCGGGAAAATAATCGTTTATGTTAAGGTTTAGAGTAGATAGATCTATGGGGTTACTGGCATCAACGTAAGCGATATTTTTCTCTTTATCTTTAACAAGTGATAAAAGAACAATTTTCTTTTTTGTTTTTAAAGCTAGGTTTACTGGTCCATCAAATAAGTGATTGACAATTTTATTAGGATGATAATTATGAGAGCCTTCGGGAAAAATTAAGATACTATTGGTCTTGATGACACGTTCCATTTTAGCGGGAAGTTCTTTTCTTTCTTTTTTACTTAAAATATCAAAGGGAATCATTCCATTTAACCATAATAAATACATTTCAGGATTATATTTTAAAGATTCAATGGATCCTAATACTAAATAAGCGTTTCGATCAATAATATTTAAAAGTGTTTCAATGTCTTCTGGACAAGTATGATTGGCAACAAAGATGTAAGATTCTCCTTTTTCTAATTTTGGGTATCTTTTTAATACAATATTATTTTTATTTTGTGGAAGAGAAAGCGCAAGTTCTTTTTCAAAATTTAGATTATTAAAATACTCCTCATCTGTTTGATTTTTTGTGGGATTTATTCTAATAATATTGGCATTAGTAAAAAGATTACAGAGTTTTTTAAAAGGTACATCAGAAGTTCTTCTTAAAAATAACCCTAAATCGGTGGTAAAATGATCCTCATCTTTTTCATTTAAATGACTAATAAATAAATTTTCCATTTTTATTCTCCCTTTCAACCCCTTTGTGGCTTTTGTAATAGGTATTTTAATACAAAAAAAGAAAAAAGTCTATCTAATTTACAATAATAATGCTTATAGCTATGATTAATTTATGATAATGTCTTAACAGTTAACTTTTGAAAATGTCTCAAAAGGAAATACTAGTCACTAGAGGTGACAAAACATGAGAAAGGTAGAATTAAGAATGAATGAACAAGAAAAATATAATGTAATTAAGGAATTAGTGGATCATAACGGAAATAAAAACAGAGCTAGTAAAAAGCTCGGTTTATCTATAAGACAAATTGATCGTCTTATTATCCTTTATAAGGAGAAAGGTAAATCTGGATTTATCCACGGGAATCGTGGAAAATGTCCAACCAAGACATTAGATAAATCTATCTCCAATGATATTGGACTACTTTATAAAATGAAATATCAAGGCTTTAATTTCAGACATTTTGTTGAATATTTAGAGGAAATAGAAAATATTAAGGTCTCTTATCATTTTGTTTATAAACATTTAACACGCTCAGGTATTATTTCTCCTAAATCTAGAAAGAAAACAAAAAAAGAATTTAAAAAACAACAATTATTAAAAAAAAAAGAAATACATTCCCCAAATGTCTCACCCTTGGAGAACAACAAATTTTAAAAAACAATTACAAAAAGCACATTATCAGCATAGATTTGCTTAAAAAACGTTCAAGAGTATCAAAAGATTATTTTAATTAATATCAAATCACTTTAATCGTTTATTAAAAAACATCATGATTATTACTAAATCCTTATAAAAAATGGTTTGTTTGAAAAGTCTTTTTCTATTTTTTTACAAAAGTAAATTTTATATAGTATTTACTTAATATATTAATAGTATAGTTTTTGATGTAAATAATGATAATCTCATAATAAAAGAACTTAACTTTTTTTATCTAATAATTGGTTAGTATATAATCACTCACAGAATTACTAATGTAGCGATTAATGTATGCAAAAAAGTCGGTTTTACCATTATAATGACTTACATTCGGGCTTAGAACAACCATGCTATATTTTGGATTATCACGAGGGGCATACATAGCAAATGAATTGGTTATCGTCTCTACATCCCCTCTTCCATCTCCATTGCTGTCAAATAGCGATTCACTGGTTCCCGTTTTTCCAACTGCGTTATATTTTCTGTCTACATACCCTGAACCGGTTCCTAAATTGACGACTTGATACAAACCTTCTTTTATACGATTGAAATATTCTTCATTTAAGTCAAATTCACTTAGTTTTTGTTTTTCAAATATTTTTAAGCTCTTTTTATTTTCATCTTCTATTCGATTCGCTAGTCTTAAATTGTATCGTATGCCATTATTATAAATGGTATTGATGTATTGAAGTAAGCTTAATGGCGTATAAGTGTCGTACTGACCAATTGAAAAGTTTAGTAATAAATCAGGGGCTATTTTTTTGCCTTTAATTCCTGTGGATTCATTAGGTAAATCAATGCCTGTTTTTACTCCTAATCCAAAGGAGGCAAAGGCTTCGCGATAAATATTAAACGGTTCTTCGGTGATGTTCATTTTCATATTTCTAGAATACTGATATCCCGCAAGTTTAATAGCCAAAAGAAATTGATAATAATTGCTACTGGTTTTTAAAGCTGTGATGTCATCAATGATGCCTAGATTTTTATACGAACATTTTTCTGGAACTAGATAGAGTTTGACACAACTGTCCTTTATTTTTTTTCCAACTTCAATTAAATTGTTTTGATAAGCCATCGCCATACTGGCGCCTTTTACAACACTTCCCATCGTAAAAGAGGCATTGATGATATCTGTCTCGACATTTTTAAAGGTATCGTTTCCTAAATATTTTAAACCTACCATTGCCTTTAGATTTCCTTCTAAATCCCCTATTATGACATAACTCCCGTTATAGTATTCTGTATTTAAAAGCTTTTTACCTTTTTTTATTTCTTCTTTTAAAATGGCTTCGATGCCTTGTTGCATTTCTATATCAATGGACAACACTAAGTCATTTCCTTTTTTCCCTTCTTTTATTAATTCTA
The DNA here is from genome assembly GCA_910583945.1 of uncultured Bacilli bacterium. Classification (GTDB taxonomy): domain Bacteria; phylum Bacillota_I; class Bacilli_A; order RF39; family UBA660; genus MGBC108787. Next base: position 5,602 of record CAJTYF010000001.1, on the reverse strand, counting down.
ACGTTCCATCTTGGTTCACTTTATAAATGTCTTTTTCCCCTTTTAAATATTCTTCATACTGTTTTTCTAAATAACTTATCCCTACTGTATCGTTTAGAGCATAGCCTAAATCTAAAAACATTTGTTTTTCTTCTTCAGGAATACTTCCAATTGTCCCAAATAAACTTTTTAAACTGTTTCCATAGGGGTAGGTTCTTTTAAAATACATTTCGTTGGTGACACCGGGTAAAGATGCTTCTAAAACACGGGCGTATTCTTCTTCTGAAACTTCTAGTTTTATAATTTTAGCTTCACTACTATATCCATTATTCATTAATTGATAAATCAAAGCTGCCTTTTTATCTGAGTCATCAAATACACTTAATTGTTCGTCGGTGATTCGATCTAATTTTAAAAGGTATAAATCATTAGTTGTCAATTTTCTTTTTTCTAATAGTTCTTTTTCTTCTAAAGTGATTAATGCTTCACCTTCTTCTGGGTATTTGGTTAACCAAAATTTTTTCAAATCATTTTTGCTTAATGTTTGATTTATTTCCAAACGCTTGGCAAGCTCATAAGCAATGGTTAATTCATCTTCTTTTTTTATGTCCTTCATTTTTCGATAAACCACCCCTTTTATTCCTATGTTATCGACTAGAACTCTTCCTTTACAATCCAATATTCTTCCTCGAGGAGTAGATAAGGATTTTACTAGTATCGTTGTTTTTTCTTCATATTTTTGTTGGTAATTTTGATTGCTAAACATCATTTTATAAAGATTAACGATTACAACGATTGTAAAAATTAACATTATAGATAAATAAATTTTTTTCATTTAAATACACCTATTCATAGTATTAGAAATAAATAGTTTTTCATACAATATACTAGGTGATATTATGTATAACATTATTGAAAGATATATGAATAAATTAAGTGCACAAGATATTGACAATTTTGCTCGTAAAAATAATATTTTTTTATCTAATGATGAACTTAACTTTACTTTTCATTTTGTCAAAAAAAATTGGCAATATTTATTAAATAATCCCAATTCTTTAAATTTGGCTAAATACCAAAATTATTATTCTCCAGAAAATTTTGTAAAAATCGAAAAATTGTTTAAAGAATACTTTGCTCGCTATAAAAATTATTTGTAAAATTCTATAATGTCTTCTTTTAAATGTTCATTAAATTTTTGACTTTTAATGCTTTCTATTTCAAATTTATAGGGAGGATAAAGTCGATCGATATAAGGCGTTTCTAATATTTTTGGAACGTCTTTTAATTTGTCATGATTGATGATTTTAATTAAAGTATCAAAGCCAATGGTTCCATAACCAATGTTCTCGTGGCGATCTTTATGACTGTTTCGTTCATTTTTGCTATCGTTAATATGAATACAATGAATTTTATCTAGACCTATTTCTTGATTAAATTCTTCTAAGTAGTTGTCAAAATCTTTCATATCAATCCCTGAATCGTTTAAATGACAGGTATCCAAACAGACACCAATATTTTTAGATTTTACTTGACTTAAAATTGTTTTAATTTCTTCTAGAGTACACCCACATTCAGTACCTTTTCCTGCCATTGTTTCTAAGAGAATCATCGGTCCATTTTCTATTATGATTTGATTTAAGGCTTCGCTGATATTTTGCAAAGCTTCGTTTCTTTCAATACCTACACTACTTCCAGGGTGGACAACGATGTATTTTATTCCTAGTTCTTCACAACGGTTTAATTCTTGTTTTAAAAATGAAATACTAAATTGCCATTTTTCAATGCTTGTATTGTTAGCTAAATTAATAATATAGGGTGCATGGCAAACAATGTTCTCGATTTCAATATTATTTTCTTTCATTAATTTTTTTGCTTCTTCATTTTTTTCTTTATCTAAACTTTTTCGCACTGTATTTTGAGGGGCTCCTGTATAAAACATAAAGGTATTTGCCCCATAACCAAGAGCTTGTTTTACGCATCCTAATAATTGTTCACTTCCAAAATTTACATGACTTCCTAAAATCATTTTTATCACCGATTCTATTATCTCATTAAATCATAAAAAAAAGAAGAACTTTCTTCTATTTTAAATTATCTGTTACATCTTTAGGAGAAACTCCTACGCCTTTTGATCCGTTCCAAGCAAATATTATAGGTCCAGTTTGTTGACCTTTAAGTCCACAAAAATGGTCTGCTCCATTTCCTGATGTATCTGTACTTGCAGCGGTTCCAGTCGTCCCTGTGTCTGCACTTGCAAAAACGAAACTTCCGTTTCCTATCCAAAATTTATAGGATACTTTGTTTCCATCACTTGTTACTAAAACACTTCCAGTGTATCCGCCGTCTTTATCCGATCCACCTTTACTGTAATAACCTTCTTGAAATAAATATTCTAAAGAATAACATGCACTTCCGCTTTTAACTTTATTATCCAAAATATCTAGTTGATAAGCACTTTTAGCAGCATTTATAAGTTCATTTCCTTCAATAGCTAAAGCACTTTTTCGGGCTTTTTGCAATGCAGAACCAATTCCAGACGAAGCAATTAAAATAATAATGGATAATACTACAATAACCGCTAATAATTCAACCAAAGTAAAACCTTTTTTATATTTTTTTATCTTTATAAATTTCATTTTTGTGACTCCCACCTTTACCTTGTATATTTAGTATATAACAAAAATAAGGTTTAAGTCAATCCTACCCATGAAAATTATATTTAATTTTCTTATATTTTACATTGCTCCTTTTATTTCAAACTTTCTAAAATACCACTAATTAAATCAATATTATCAATCGTATCGCTTATTTTATCTGTCATTTTTAAATGGTATTTTTCTTTCATGGCATTAGTAAAATCTTTATAGCTTTCACTGCTTCGATTTAATTCTTTAAACCAATAAGAATTTCTTTTTAATAATTCTTGCATTTTTTTGTCTGTTTCAAACTTCTGTTGTAGTTGTAAATCCATATTAATCCTCAAAGATTTTATTTATAGGTCTTGGTGTAACACTTTCGGCTTTTACTGTGGAAGTAGCTCCTTTGTTGGTTAGTTCTTGGACAATTCCTAGTGCTTTTTGGGCAGTATTGATGTGTTCTTGAACACTGTTTAAATCAATGTTTTTAAGTTTATCTGTTATACTTTTAAAATTATAATCGCTTGTAGGAGTTGTTTTTCCAATATATTCTTTCCATGCGTCTAAATTATCCCCATAAATATCATAAATTTCATAAAATTTTTGCCATGTGGCTTCTCCACTTTTTATGTATTTGACAAGCTCTGGATGTTTGTAGGCAAAGTTTTTAAAATCGTCTTTTGTAGCCATAATATCACCTATTTCATTATATGCAAAAATAGAAAAATATTTATAATTATGCTAATTTTATTATAACTGATATTGCTTGTTGCTTTTACATTTAAAATCTAGTTATACATTCTATTTAAGAAACACTAAACTCTCCTATAGAATATTATTGATTTACACTTCCACCTACACTACCGTCTCCAGTAATTTTTATCGAACTATACTTACCTATATCATAAGTGTGCCAAATATTATCTTGAATACGACCAAGTTCAGTAGCGTCACCATAAACAATTAATCTCCGATCTATAGTAGAGCTACTTAACAACACTGAAAGCGTTTTGTATTTTTCAAGATTTTGTAATTGAAAATAGCTCATAGTATTTGCCATATTAACACCAAAGGTTTCTTTTAAAGACGATTCTAACTTATTCTTTTCAACTTTCACTTTACTAGAGGTATCATAATAACCCGCTGCTGGTATGGTTACATAGGTATAAGTTGCATCACTAGTGGTTGTACTAGCTGTTACGGTAGCTCCTGCTTTATTCGACATACTTCCTGTTATTTTATTTCCTTTTACATACGCTGTTTTTCCACTTAGTATTTGATTCGCTATAGCGTTCGCATCACTGGTAAAGGTTCCTGTTACTCCGAAGATTTCTACTCCATTTTTAATATTGGCTGCTTTTAAATCTGCATCTCCTAATATCACTTGATTTTCACTTAGATATTGGCCTTTACTGATAACTTGATTATTAACTCCAGGCGTATATGTTGTACTTCCTTTTTTCTTAATACTTCCCGTTACTAATTTTCCTTTAGCATAACCGGTACTTCCTTCTAACATTTCTGTACTCGTAACACTTCCACTTGTTTTATATTCTTTTAATTCACGATATAATTTATCTAGTGTTTCAGTTAAATTCTCGGTTACGCCTTGATTTTCATACGTGACCTCATGACTTGTTATAGCTCTTACATTTACAACTCCTATAACTAATCCAATTCCTAGTATTCCTAGTAATTTTTTAGTTTTCCTCTCTTGTTGGTTATTAGTTCTTATAACCCCCCCGTATTAAGGATATACCCAAAATGTTTCTTTAGGTATAATTTTGCTATGCAGAGTACAAATTCCACTCAATATTAATAGGTCTTTCGGATGTTTGAGAATCTATTTTACCAATTTCTATTTTAGTTACAAAAGCATCAAGTACAACCTTATTCAATTCTGAAATATCTTTATATTGTTCAAATAATTTAATTCTATCAGTTTGTTTGCTCTTATCAGCTTTTAAATGAATTATTTCAGAATCTAATTCAGATAACTTTGTATTAAGTTTTTCTATCTCAACTGTATTACTATTTTTAATTATTCCAAATTCAGTTGCTGATAAACATTATACACATGTCCTAATTGCACATATAATTCATTTAAATATACTTGTGGATTCCATTCTTTACTCTTCGTAATATCAAAATCGCTTACAAGTTTTAAAGCAGCATCATAATGCGTATCTAAAAATTTAATTATATCCTTCATTACTTGCCACCTACCTTTAAAACTAATGGTTTTGCCCCATTTAAAGTTGAGTTATATGTATCTTTAACAATATTATTAGTGAAACATATACTTTGATACCTAATTTATAGGATAAATAAGAAGCATCTTTTATTTTTAAATCTATATTTTTAATTTCTAAACTTCCATACTCGTCAAAAGAATATTCTACACTATTCGTATCAAATCCTAATTTTTTAAGTAATAACGAACATCTTTCTTTTAATAAATTCTCATTTAATTTTTGATGAGCTAACCTACAACGTTCTCTTTGTTCTTTACTGCAATGATTATATTTTAAGCATTCCTCTGTTCCATAATATTGAGTGGAAGGTCTTTTAAGTTTAGAATTTAAACCACAAGTGTTTGTTTGAAATATTTGCTGATTATGAGAATAACCATCATTAAAGAAGTTCCATGCTGTATCAGGCCATACACAATTTGCTTTTAAACATGCTTCCTTATTAGTTTTTACTTCATCCCAACAATTTAATTTATCAATAAATGTTTCAATAAGTGCTAAACCAGTTGTTACTGATACGTCTGTATATTGATTAACATAATCAAGCATTTCTTGAATTTTCTTAGGATCTGAATTTTGTGGAAGAAAAGGTCTATAATAATGAATAACATCTATACCATTTTCATTTAATAATTTAAAATTATCTTTTAAAATAGTTTCTGATATATTAGGTTCAATATTGGATTGGTTACAATAAATTAGACAAAAAAGAAAAGGACAGATTATAATAAG